>JBEAUF010000069.1:0-20300 GCA_041161565.1 Planctomycetota bacterium
GGGCGAGGCTGGGATGGCGAAACGGTGTTAAGAACCCCGGAAGTCGTTTTTCGGACTCCGCCCCCCGTTACAGGGCGTGCGGGGGATGTCAATCTCCCGGTAACGGTGCGTGCCCGCGCGGGCAACACCGCAGCCGGAGCTCACCAGGGCCGCCCCGGTCCGCTCCTGGTGCCACGCTGGCAGCGCGGGCACCTTTACGTCACTCTCTTCCCTCGATTTCCTGGAACTTCGATGCTCATGGCCCCACATCGCCTGCAAACCGGGGATCTCGGCCGGTTCACCTTGTCGCGGAGAACCGATTCAGACTAGACTTTCCCTCCCCGCGAGCGTTTGGATTTGCCTGAACGCCCCCTTTTCGGACACTCCGTTGTCTCTCGCCGGTTTTCCCATGCAGATTGGTGCCACGGATGATACCCAGTCAGCCGCCAACACTGCGAACAGATTGCCGCCACAAAGCGGCTCCGCACAAGCCTGCGCTGTTCTGCGGCCTGCTGCTGTGTGTGTTCATCGTCGGTTGCCGAGTGACTCCGAAATCCACCTTCACGACTGAACGTCCAACCCGGCACTCTTTTGCCACTGAACACTTCGTCGTGTTCAGCGACAGTGAAATCTCTGCGGAAGATCCGCTGATTCATGAACTGCAAACGCTCCGCGCCAGCGTCATCGAGACACTGCAGCTGCCGCCGCAGCGGGATTCCATCAAGGTCTATCTTTTCAGCGACGAAAACTCATATCGCTGGTACATGCAGTCCACCTGGCGCGATCTGCCACCTCGTCGCGCCTATTTCGTTGGCAGTTCCCGGGACCTCTGCGTGTATTCCTTCCGCAGCCCCCACGTTGAAGAAGACCTGCGGCACGAGTTCACACATGGGCTGCTCCACTCCTGCCTGCAGACTGTCCCTCTCTGGCTTGATGAAGGACTCGCCGAATACTTCGAAGTGCCAGCGGATTCTCCGAACATGGTGAGCCCGGCAAATCTCGAAGAATTCACCCGTGCCCAGAGGGAAAACTGGAGCCCGGGCCTGTTCCGGCTGGAACTCATCAGCGACTTCCGCGACCTTTCGCAGCGCGATTATGCCGAATGCTGGGCGTGGGTCCACTTCCTGCTGAACAGCACCCCTGAAGCCCGCGATGTGCTGCTGACTTACGTTCAGTCACTGCGGGCGAACAAAGTACCGGGGCGGCTGCTGGAGCCGCTGGAAGCCGCCGTCCCCTCATATTCAGGGGACCTCACAGCGCACATCCGCCAACTGCAGTTTTCCAGCACCGGCAGGCTCTGAATTCCCGTGGTGTTCACAACAGCATCACAAGCCCATCAAGGCCGGAGAGGCGAGCATACACGGCAAGTACCTGCTGTGAGGAGTTGCAGAGGGGTTCCAGTGTGACGGCAACATGTCGACCATGCGATGTGCTGCGAAGCGAAAATGGCGGGTCCGTGTCCAGCTGCAGTTCGTCGCGCACGCAGGAGACCACCCGGGCGGTGAAGTTGGAGTCGGCGAAACCAATCACTTTGAAGGTAAACGCACAGGGAAACTGATGGCGTGTTTCAAGTAGTTCGGCAGACGGCAGCTGGAGCATGGCTACAGGTTCCTTCAGGGTGTCCGCTGAGCCTTCAGTGCGGCGGTCTTTTCGTTGATGAACCTGATGTGGTGGGTGATGTGGCGAGCGGATTTTTCGAGGATTGTTTCGAGGGTCAGCGGGCCCGCTTCGGAATGCACTCCGGTGCGATGAAATGCTTCGATGTCCGTGCTGCGAAGGATTTTCGACATCTGACGTCGAACCAGCACGATCAGCTGCAGCTCCTGTTCCACATCCCGCTGCTCGTAGTGCAGGCCCGCAGCAAACGCGTCCGGATCGCCGCCAAACAGCGTTGGGTTATCCTCCACCAGCACTCGTTTCATGCGGTCGGCAAAGATTGGCTCGAAGTCCGCCAGATGACAGACCACCTGCTGAATGGACCACTTACCGGGAACAGGATGGCTGCTCCAGTTTTCCGGACCGGTCTGGCAAACGGCGTTGACAAGATCCTGGGCACCCTGTTCGTAGTGCTGGAGCAGTTCTTCGATGGACATGGCGAACCCGGGCTGGAGTCTGGAAGCTTGGATGCGGGGCGGTCAGATACTGCGGAGCGTTCGATTCTATCGGCGGAGGGGGCAGAGAGAAAGGCTGGGGGTGATTCAAGGGGTGAACAGGCGTTCGAGTGATTTCAACGAAAATCCGTGCGAGTTCTCTCGAATGCCCCCAATTCCCTGAGGAATCGTCTGGTTGACAAAATTCAGCGTTGGCATGTGAGCAGCAGTGAGGGTACCCTGCCATGCTTGCATCGAAATTCTCTTCACCTGCCGCAGAAAACCGATATGCATTCTGAAATCTCCCCAGGCCGGACGGTGTTGTTTATCGCTCTGGCATTTTCCCCGTGGCTGATCAGCGGCTGTTCCGGCAATTCAGCCTCTGCCCCCGGAAGTGCTGCGGCGCAGTCGGGGAGTGGCGGCGCCCCAGCGCAGCCGCCGGCTTTGGTGCGGGTCGCCGTGATTCGGCAGGAGCCGGTGGCGCCCGAATTCCGTGCGGTGGGCAACATTCGTCCTCGGCACTACAGCAGGGTGGCTTCCGGCGCAGACGGCGTGGTGGCTGAGTACCCCATGGAGGTGGGTGATTTCGTGCAGGCCGGGACTCTGCTTTCAAAGCTGCGGATGGAGTCCACCGATCTGGAGCTGGCGGAGCAGGAGGCGATGGTGCGAGTCCGTGAGGCGGAGCTGGCCGAACTGGAAACGCCCCGTCGGGAGGACGTGGAGGAAGCTCAGGCGCGCGTCGAGGCGCTGGAAGTGACTGCCGCCAACGCTCAGCGACGCCTGGAAGAACTGCGAGCCCTTAGTCGCCGCGGTGCCGCCAATCCCTCCGAAGTCAAGGACGGCGAAGACGCACTCGACGCCGCCAGCCAGAACCTCGTGGCAGCTCAGGCGGTTTGCCGAAAAGTCACTTCCGGTGCTCGTGCTGAAGTCCGTCAGCAGGCAGTTGCCCGCCTCGAAGCTCAAAAAAAGCATGTGGAGTTCCTCAGGGCTGAGCGCGAAAAACGCTTCACACGTGCGCCGTTCGATGGGTTTATTGTGGAAGAGCATACCTATGTGGGTCAGTGGCTCTCCAAAGGTGCTCCCGTACTGACCCTCGCAAGGCTCGACGAAGTCGAAGTTGAAGTGCTGATCGACCAGCAGTACATCGACCAGATTCTGCCTGGTCGCGACGTCACGCTCAGCATTCAGGGGAGCGGATCGGGCGAGAGTTCCGGGCAGCGGGAGTGGAAAGGTGTGGTGGCCACGGTCGTTCCCCGCAGCAACTGGGAGCAGGGTTCGCGGAGTTTCCCGGTGATCGTTCGCATTCGGAATGAATTGAATACAGATACCACGCCGCCGCTGCCCGCCCTGCGTGAAGGCATGATGGCGGAAGCGAAGTTTTCGGGAAAACCGGTAACCGGACTGCTCGTGCCCAAGGACTCCATCGTCCGCACGTCCCGCGGAGCGTTCGTGTTTGCCGTGAATCCGCCAACGGAGGGTCAGCCGCTGAGTGTGCGGCAGGTGATGGTGGAGCCGGGGCTGGGTACTGGCACCTGGATTCAGGTGACCGGCGAATCTCTGGCGGCGGGGCAGCGGGTAGTCACGGAGGGGGCCGAGCGGTTGCGGGCCTTTCAGGCAATTACTGTGATGGATGAAACGGCACCTGCCGCCGGGGACAGCGAAACGCAGCCGACCGGCAAATCGCCGGGTGGCTCGCCACCGGGCGATCAGAAAAAATCGGCCGGCGGGACAGCATCGGGCGGCTGAGGATGATGCCTTCCCGCCGTACGCGAAAGGAACCTGACGTCGGCGTCAATCCTGACTGGAATTTTATCCACCACTACAAACACGGCCCACCCCATGGATCTGATCCGATTCTCGATCGAGAACCCTGTTAAGCTGACAGTCGGCGTGATTCTGGCGATGTTGTTTGGCGGGATCGCGTATTACGCCACGCCGGTCCAGCTGACACCCGACGTCACGGAGCCGGAGATCACGATTACCACCTTCTGGCCCGGCGCGAGCGCTCAGGAAGTGGAAAAGGAGATCGTGGACGAGCAGGAGGAGCAGCTGAAGAGCGTTGAGGGTCTGGAGGAATTCAAGAGCGAGAGCTCGGATTCAATGGGTATGATTCTGCTGAAGTTTTCAGTCGGCACGGATCTGGCTGATGCCCGGGCCCGTGTCGCCGAAAAACTCAATCAGGTTCCCAACTACCCGGACGATGCCCGCGAGCCGGTAATTTCCACTGTGAATGCCAATGCGAACGCGATTGCATGGTTCATTCTGAAACCGATTCCGCCCACGCGCGAGGATCTTGATAATCTGATTGTGCAGCACCCGGAACTGCGTGAGCCGCTGACGCGTCTGAAGGCGGAACCGGGCCCGATCAGTCTTCCGCGGATCAATCTGCTGGCGCAGCAGTACCCGGTACTGAAAACCTTTACGGAAGGGCGCAACAATCCGGCACTGATGCGGAAGTTCGCCGAGGAATTTATTGAAGCGGAATTCGAGCGAATTGATGGGATCGCGAATGCGAACGTATTTGGCGGCCAGGAGCAGGAATTCCGGGTGGAAGTGAATCCAACCCGCCTGGCGGCGCTTGGGATTACAATTGACGAGCTGCGGACCGCTCTCGTGGCTCAGAATCAAAACACGTCCGCCGGCGACATACCTGAGGGCAAGCAGCGGAACGTGGTGCGAACACTGGGCCAGTTCACCAGCCCGGAGCAGGTGGCTGAGACGATTATTGCGGTGCGTGACAATTCACCGGTGCGAGTGAAGGATGTCGCCACGGTTGGCGTGGCTTACAAGAAGCCTGACGGCGTGGTTCGACAAATGGGACTGAACGCTCTGGCCGTGAATGCTCAGCAGGCCCCGAACACCAACGTCAAGGAAATCATGGGGCCGCCACGCACAGCGCTGGATCTTGACGGTGACGGACAAATCACACCGCTTGAACTGTCGAGGTGCACACGTATCTACGGCCCGAATCTGCGCATCGCCTGTGAAGAGCTCAATCAGGGCATTCTGCGGACCAAAGGGCTGTATCTGGAACAGGTCTATGACCAGACAATTTACCTTGATTCCGCCACAGCGCTGGTGGAAAGCAACGTCTACTCCGGCGGTGCCCTGGCAATTGTGATCCTGCTGCTGTTTTTAAAGAGCGCACGCACCGTGATGATCATCGGACTGTCGATTCCGATCAGCGTGGTGGCTACGTTTATCTTTATGAAGTTATTTGGGCGCAGCATCAATGTCATCAGTCTGGCAGGAATGGCCTTCGCAGTGGGGATGGTGGCGGACAACGCCATTACCGTACTGGAAAACATCTACAGGCACTTTCAGATGGGCAAGCCAGCCCGACAGGCCGCCATTGAGGGGACTCAGGAAGTCTGGGGCGCCGTACTGGCAGCCACTCTCACGATGATCGTCGTATTTGTCCCGGTGATTTTCGTGGAGGGTCAGGCGGGCCAGCTGTTTCGGGATATTTCGCTGGCAATTGCCTGTTCCGTGGGCATTTCTCTGATCGTTTCCATTACGGTGATTCCAGCTGCCGCCGCATGGCTGCTCGGCAGCAGCTCCTCCATGCAGCTGGACTATGACACAAGCTATGGCCTGTCCGGTCTGTTCGGTCTGGTACGTTTCAGCCACTGGATTAATGAATGCTTCGCCGCTGCGATGCGGAAGATGATGTCCGCCCGAGGCAGCTGGTTCTGGAGAACGCTGGTGGTGGCAGGATTCAGCGCTGGCAGCGTCTGGGTAAGTCTGCTGCTGTGGCCAGCGACGGAATATCTGCCGAACGGCAATCGTAATCTGATCATTGCCATTCTGCTGCCGCCTCCCGGTTACAACATTGACCAGATGATTTCGCTCGGTGATAACATCGAACGTCGACTGGCTCCCTGGTGGACCGGGGAAGCCGCTCCGGGACAGCCACGAATCAACGACTTCTTCTTTGTGGCTCGCGGCCGCAGCCTGTTTATGGGTGCCAAGGCTGTGGATGAGCTTCGGGCTGCAGAGCTCATCCCCGTGCTGGCTCAGGCCGCCGGGTCTCAGCCTGGCGTTATCCCGATCGTAAGTCAGTCAAGCCTGTTTGACAGTGGCCTCAGCGGCGGCAGAACGATTGACCTTGAAATCACGGGTCCGGACCTGGAAGAGCTGGTGCAGGAGGCACAGAAGGCCTTCGGGCTCTGCATGGCTCAGTTTCCCATGACAGCCGGCAATCAGCTGCGTCCGATTCCCGGACTGGATCTGTCGAGTCCCGAGCTGCATGTGGTGCCGAAGCCGGAAGCAGCGTCAGAACTGGGCGTTTCAACCGCCTCCCTCGGCTACGCCGTTAATGCGCTGGTGGATGGTGCCTTTGCCGGCGATTATTGGCACGAAGGCCGCCGCATTGATCTTGTGATCTGTGGTGATCTGCAGTACGCCGCTCACTCCCACGATATCGAAAACCTGCCGATTCGCACCCCAACCGGTCAGACCGTCAGACTTTCGGCCGTCGCGGACGTGCTTTTAAGTCGCGGTCCGGAACAGGTCAACCACTCGGAACGCCAGCGATCGATCACGATCCAGCTGAAGCCGGCCGATGGCATTCCGCTGGAAACAGCCATGCAGACCATGGATGAGAAGGTCCGCAAAGTGCTCATGGAATCGCCACGATTTCAAAGCGGTCTGTATCAGATGCGGCTCGCGGGAACCGCGGACAAGCTGGCCGACACATGGTTTGACCTGAAGTGGAACCTGCTGCTGGCGCTCCTGCTCAGTTATCTGCTGATGGCAGCCTTGTTTGAGTCCTTCATCTATCCGCTGGTGGTGATGATCAGCGTTGCACTGGCCATGGTGGGTGGCCTTGGCGGATTAAAGGTCATGAATCAGTTCCAGTTTCAGCCGCTGGATATGCTCACCATGCTGGGCTTCGTCATCCTGATCGGCACCGTGGCCAACAATGCAATTCTGATTGTGCATCAGGCTCTGCAGTACATGCGGGACGAAGGACGGATGCCGGTGGATGCCGTGTGCGAAACAGTTCGCACTCGAATGCGCCCGATTGTGATGAGCACCCTGTCAACGGTACTGGGCATGCTGCCGCTGGTCGTACCGATTCCAATCTACGCGGACGGAGCGTGGGTCTGGAGCGTGGGTGCCGGAAGCGAACTCTATCAGGGCCTTGGAGCTGTGGTGCTGG
The DNA here is from genome assembly GCA_041161565.1 of Planctomycetota bacterium. Classification (GTDB taxonomy): domain Bacteria; phylum Planctomycetota; class Planctomycetia; order Planctomycetales; family Planctomycetaceae; genus SXXK01. Next base: position 7,234 of record JBEAUF010000069.1, read on the forward strand.
GAGGCATGGTGGTCTCGACGGTGTTCACTCTGGTACTGATTCCGGCCGGCTTCAGTCTGGTGATGGATGCCAAACAGCTGCTGGGACGTGTTTCAGGACGGATCTCAGCGCGGCTGCGACCAGCGGTCAAGGGCTCAGCGAAGGCTGCGAGTTGAGTAAGAAGTCCGGCAGTGCTGCGCAGAATTCTGTGCAGAAAAGGCTGCGCTGCAGAGCCTCCGGACCTGAAGAAATGCGCCACCGAACGATCGCTTGCCGGACTACTTTCTGCGGCCTTTGGCTGGCTGTTTGGAAGGCTCTTCAGGCAGATTCGGCAGTGGCAGGTAGTCAAAGTCGAGGATCATCTTTTCTGCGAGTGCCAGGCGGAGTCGACGTTCGATATCGGCGTGGTCGGGCAGCCCGCTGAGGTTATGCAGTTCAGAGGGGTCGTTTTCGAGGTCATACAACTCGTACACGGGGCGTGGGCTGGAGAAATAAGTCTGCACAAGTTCGGGAGCGAGTGTGCCGCCGTTGCGGGCGTCGGTGATTTGTTTCCATCCTTTATCACCAGCTGAATCGACCGGCGAATAGCGGACCCACGGAGTGCAGTTGTAGATGAACTTCCAGCGATCACTGCGAACAGCGCGCGACAGGTCGTAGCTGCTGCTGGCAATATCAACGCGGACCGGTGCGTTGGATCCGTGCGAGCCGCGTTCGACGAAGATGAACTCACGAGGCGTGTGCGGCTCGCTCCGGAGTGCCGGGAGGAAGCTGACACCCGTCATATTCAACTGCGGTTCGATACCGGCCGCGGCGAGCAGCGTTGGGGTGAGATCTTCGCCACTGAGGAGCTGGCGGGATTCAGATCCGGGTTTGGTGATACCCGGCCAGCGGACGAGAAGGGGAACATTGGAGCCGGGATCATAAAGCGAACCTTTGCCATGGGGCAAAGCTGCACCATTGTCGCCGCAGAAAACAACGATCGTATTTTCTTCCAGCCGCAGATCGCGAAGCACGTCCAGGACCCTGCCCACGGTTTGATCCAGACGATTGATTTCAGCGAAGTAGTCCGCGAGCTGTTCGCGAAGATCCGGAAGATCCGGCCAGTGGGGTGGCAACTGCAGGGAGGTGGGATCGGGACGAAATTCGGCGGGGGCATTCCACGGGTGATGCGGGTCGCTGAAATTGGCCCAGAGAAAGAAGGGTTTGTCCGCCGGCCGAGCCTCAAGGAAGGCGCGAACCTGAGCGGGCACCTCAGGGTCAGAGCAGGTGTTCAGGAAGTCCACACGTTCGGCGAATGTTCGCAGCTGGTGCCTGTCGTAAATAGCGGCGAGAGCCGGTGAGTTTCTGGACGCGCCGTCAAGGTGGAAGCTGCGGCCGCAGATACCGGTATAATAACCCGCCTGACTGCGAAGCAGCTCCGGAAGTGTCACTTCGCTGCGAGGCAGCGGCGCAGAAAAGCGTGTCATGCGAGCCGCTACCGCGGAACGCCCGGTCATCAGACAGGCACGCGACGGCACACATTGCGGCGCACCCGTAAAGAAGCGGTGAAAACGCATGCCTGTGCGGGCCAGTTCATCAAGCACCGGCGTACGGACATTAGGGCTGCCGAAGGCACCAACGAAAGGATAACTGTGGTCGTCGCTGAGCAGCAGCAGGATGTTGGGGTGCTGCGGTGCGGTTTCGACTGGCGTATCTGCAGGCGCAGCCGGCAGGGTCTGCCAGCAGGCCAGTGGGAACAGCAGGAGCAAGCAGATCCTTTTCAAGGGCACAAGTGAGCGTCGACTGGACATGCAAAGGCCCTTTTCGGGAAAGTTCTGATGCAAGTAAACCGAACCTCGCGGATGCTGACCTGAAGACTTTCGAATTTCAACTCCGACATGCGCAATAAAAAACCCCGAAGAAGCAGAACCTCTTCGGGGCGGAATGCGTTTGTTTTGGTCAGCCATCCTGAGTTGAAGCAGGCACCGTGAGAAGGATGGCTGACCGGATTCGCGAGAGAGATCGCCGGGGTTCCCCAGCCCGGCGAAGGTTACAGCAATCAGCAGTCGTGCTTTGCGTCGTGCAGAGCTTGTGAGCTGCGGAGCATGCAAATTTGCCGCATGCAAATGCACCCTCAGGAATTCGTGGGCGATGTTACCGGGCCCGGACACAACACCAGGCTGGAACTGTCCGCGGGAGCATCAGGTGCGGCTGATTTCAAGATATCTGCAGTCGCAGAACACCGGGCAGAAGGGGGCTACCGCCACCCGGTGCGATTTTCTGCGGCAGAGGAACAGAAACCACCGCCTACGCGGCAGTTTCTGCTTCGGCTTTGGCCTTCTGCTGACGACGACGGGCCAACACGCGGCGGCCGGCCGCAAGGCCGAGTCCGCTGAGCAGCAGCATGGAGCCGGGTTCGGGTACCGGCTGAATGATGCCTGTGAGCGGCAGGTTGCTGAGGGTGTCGAACGGAGTCTGATCATCGAGGGTGAAGCCACCTTCGAGCTCGAAACCACCCGCAGTCAGCAGGCTGACGTTGGCCAGCGTGGCTTCCTGATTCGGTGATGTGTTGATGCTTCTTAGAGTCAGCATGATCTTGCTCTGGCTACCACCCGGAGCTGGTCCGGACGAAGCTGAGGCAGGACCCTGAAGGTCGATGGACATCGTGTAGGCCTTCAGACCTTCGGCCACTCGAATGAAACTTTGTGGAGTCGCTTTAATGGCGTTCCAGCTGTAGATGACTCCCTGTCGATTGATCGTGAAGGAAGCGGCGTCCACAACAGCGTCAATGTTGCCACTGCCGGGGGCCTCGGGCAAATAGTTGAACGACAGTTGCCACGTGGACTCGACTTTTGCGTTGCGAGTCTCTTTGGCAGTGCCGTGAAAGAACAGGAGTTCTGCATTGGCCGGCCCGGCTGCGGCGACCACCGCAACACAGGCCGTCAGGGCAGCCTTAAAGAATCTGATCATGGTGTTCTCCGGGGGAAAAGAGTGATGCGCGGGGCGCCTGCTTCTGAATTTGCAGCGTGTGGCGAAAAAGCCACACAGATCGCGAAAGCCAACCTTTCAGGCTACCGCAAAGCCCCCAGACTCACAATATGCCAGTTAAAAAAACCGCTACAACCTGCGCAGCAACCGCAGACATTCCAACTAAACTGAAGCTGCAGGACCGCGCTTTATTTAAAAAACGCCCATTTTTTGAATGTCGCCGTGGTAATCTGTAGCGGTCCTAACGGTTTGAGCGGGTTTAGGGGCTTGTTGCAGAATCTGCGAGTCCGCGGCGTGTACCAGGCGAATTTCTCAACATTTGACAAAGGTCTCGGCAGGTTATGACTGTTCCACAGTCCGGTCGACTTGATCAGCTGCTGGTCCTGCGGGGGCTTGCCGCGTCAAGAACCCAGGCGAAGGCTCTGATCGAAGCCGGTCTGGTCACGGTCTCCGGCAACCAGGCTGTGAAGCCATCCCAGGTCGTTTCAGGTGAGGCGTTACTGAGAGTCTCAGAGCAGCCGCGGTATGTGAGCCGGGGCGGGATCAAGCTGGAGGCGGCAATTGCCGGATTTGGGCTGGATTTCTCGGGAGCGGCGGTGCTGGACGTGGGGGCCTCGACAGGTGGTTTCACCGACTGCGTTCTGCAACATGGAGCTTCACGCGTTGTGTGTGTGGACGTGGGCACCGGGCAGTTGCATGAGAAGCTGCGAGCGGACCCGAGGGTCAGGAATCTGGAGCAGCTGAATATTCGGGATTTGCGGGAGACGCCGCTGCCGGAATCGAATTTTGACGGGATTGTGATCGACGTATCGTTTATCTCCCTGCGCCTGGTGCTCCCCGCAGTCTGGCCGTTGTTGCGATCCGGGGGCCATCTGATCGCGCTTGTCAAACCGCAGTTTGAAGCGGGCAGGACAGAAGTTTCCCGGGGTCGCGGAGTGATTCGGGACGACGGAATCCGTCAGCAGGTACTGGCTGCAATCAGGCAGTTTGCAGCTGAGTCGCTGGCTGGTGCCGTTGACCGTGGGGTACTGGAGAGCCCGATCAGCGGCGGCGACGGCAACCGGGAGTTTTTGTGGCTGCTGTCGCGGAGTATTGACGGTTAAGCCGGGAACTGGATTCAGGCGATTGGGAATTCATAACCCAGTGGCTCTGAGAACGCCGGTGGGTTTGCATTTCGTGCTCGCGGACCGATACTGCGTGTCTGCTCACCTGCTTCCCATCTTTGTCTGTTGCCTGGTACGGTTTCGCCGACCGGGTTGCTGGAGTGGTCCATGTCTGCCGCCGCCGAATTCCCAATTCCGCTTCACACCTACCAACCGCTGGTGCTGGACCCCCGCAACCCGAAGCTCACTGCGGAACAAAAGGCGGCTCTGCAGGCCAACATTCAGCTTTGTCGTGACGCGATCATCTTCTTCACTGCCGTGGCCGATGCAAAGGGTCTGGGCGGCCACACGGGTGGTCCATTCGATACTGTGCCCGAAGTCTGCATCATGCACGGCTTCATGAAGCACGCAGCGGCGGGAGGCACGCCGGACGTGCTGCCGGTGTTCTTCGACGAAGCCGGCCACCGCGTTGCCACTCAATACCTGATGGCGGTTCTGGAAGGTGAGCTTCCCGTAGAGAAGCTCTTTCACTACCGCGAGTATTTGTCGCATCTGCCCGGCCACCCGGAGAGGGGATTTACCCCGGGCGTGAAGTTTTCATCAGGCCGTCTTGGTCACATGTGGCCATTCGTGAACGGCGTGGCGATGGCAAATCCGGGCAAAGTGGTATTCATGCTGGGCTCAGACGGGTCCCAGATGGAGGGCAACGACGCCGAAGCGGCTCGTCTGGCAGTCGCACAACAGCTCAACATCAAGTTGCTGATTGACGACAACGACGTGACGATTGCCGGCCATCCCTCGGATTATCTGCCGGGTTACTGCGTCGCGAAGACTCTTCAGGGGCACGGCCTTGCAGTGGACATTGGTGACGGCGAGGAGCTGGATGCGTTGTACGCTCGGATGTGTGCCGCAGTGACTTCACCGGGGCCCGTGGCCCTGATCAATCGCCGCAAAATGTGTGTGGGAATCTCCGGCCTCGAAGGCAGTGCCCACGGCCACGACGTGATCAAGGTCTCGGTGGCGAAGGAGTATCTGACCAGTCGCGGGCATGCTGCTGCCGTGCAGTATCTGGGCAGCGTTCCCAAAGGCCCGTCGGCCCCTGTATGCGAGGGGTCTGATGCGAAAAGTGTCGGTCGCAACCGCGACCTGTTTGGAAAAATCCTGAATGAGATTCTGGACGGCATGTCGGTCGAGCAACGCGTGGCAACAGTGCGGGTGTTCGACAGCGACCTCGAGGGATCCTGCGGGCTGAACCACGTGCGGGCGGCGCACCCGGAGGTGTTCGTGCGGGGCGGGATTATGGAGCGCGGCAACTACTCCGCCGCAGCCGGCTTTGGATATGAAGCCGGAAAGCAGGGGGTTTTCGCGACTTTCTCCGCATTTCTCGAGATGGTCGTTTCAGAAATCACCATGGCCCGACTCAACCAGGCCAACGTGCTCGCCCATTTCTCGCACGCCGGTTGCGACGACATGGCAGACAATACCTGCCACTTTGGCCTCAATAACATGTTTGCGGCAAACGGACTGCCGGACGAGGGCCGCGACACAACACGCCTCTACTTCCCGGCAGACCAGCATCAGTTCCGCGCCTGCTTAAAGGCGATTTTTCCTCAGCCCGGACTGAGATTCCTGTTTTCCACCCGCTCCGGTGTCCCGGATCTGCTCACGGAAACCGGCGAACGCTTCTACGGTCCGGACTACAGGTTTATCCCCGGTCAGGACGACCTGATTCGCGAAGGCCGGGATGGCTATATCGTCACCTTCGGAGAGACTGTCTACCGAGCTCTGGATGCCGTGATTCGACTGAGAGCTGCCGGTCTGCAGATCGGACTGGTGTGCAAGGCGACCCTGAATGTCTACGACGAGCCAATGATGGCGCGGCTTGCGGCGTCCCCTGCGGTGCTGGTGGCAGAATCCTTCAATGTCAACACCGGCCTTGGCTCCCGCTTTGGCACAGAATTGCTCAAACGCGGTTTCCGCGGCCGCTACAACAATATCGGCACCCACCGGGAGGGATCGGGGGGATTGTGGCAGCAAATGGGTTATCAGGGCGTGGATTCTGCGGGTATACAGGTGGCCGTCCAGTCGCTGCTGAACCAGGCCGCTGGCCGCTGAATCGATTTTCTTTGTTGCTCCCATGCCTGCATGGTGTGGTCAGAATGGGTTTCTGAATGTTTCAGAGTGGATTTCTGGGATACCCAACCACCTTCATGCTGGACTTTGTAGTCTGTGCACTGGTGCTGATCGTACCGCTCCTGCTTTACAGCCTCTGGCTGGTGAAATTCCGCAGGAACTACATGACTCACAAGCGTCTGCAGATCACTCTCGGCCTGATCCTGCTCGTGGCAGTATCCGCGTTTGAGATCGATGTGCAGATGGTGCACGGGGGGTGGGAGCAGATCATCGCTCGCCAGGACCTGACTCCGGAACTTCTGCAGGCCAAAATTTCCTCTGTACGCCCCTGGTTGCTGGTGCATCTGGTGTTCGCCATCAGCACCCCGTTTCTGTGGGCCGCCACCATCGCTCTCGCACTGCTGAAGTTCGGCAGGGATGCTCGTCCGGGTCGGCACAGCCGTCTTCACAAAACGCTTGGCTGGTTGTCCACCATCGACATCACACTGACGTCCGTAACCGGCCTGCTGTTCTACTATCAGGCGTTTATGCGGATCGGTTGAAAGTGATTGTGCTGGTCGCTCCCTGCCATTACTTTTCAGCCCTCCCCTCTGTTGCCCTGCCGGGGGGAATAATCAGCAGCTTTGGTGTCTGCTGCTCCTGAGGAATCGGCGAGCTGATCAGAGTGCTTCCAACAGCTGCATCCCAGTGGTGGATCAACAGCAGATCAAAGCCGGGATTCTGTTCCTTGACCTGGCATGAGCAGGGGCCGGCAAGGAAGTCCGAAGCCTCAGCAACTGTTTTCGCATCGATACCCTTCCCGACAAGCGCGTAGAGCACTCGTCCACGGCCGAAGACGGGAAAAGCCATGGGCTCTGAAAGTTCCCGCAAGTCAGCTTCGCAGTTAAGCAGAGTATCCACAAGAAAGGTTTCGCGGGGATCATCACGACTGAGGCGAATGATGGAAAAATGCAGCTTCAGCGGAACCCGGATCCTTTGGAGTAATTCGGGGGTGAGCTGCAGTTCAGCGACTGCAGGAAGCTTCAGTCGTTTCTCGTCCTGCTGCAGTTGGCTGTTCAACCGCTCGAAGGCTTCCTGATCAGCCTGCTGGTTGCCGGATTCGAGGAATAGCCAGACGGCGGAGTGTCCCTTTGAAAGCCGCGAGGCAAGTTCACTGCGTGCGGGACTGGCAAGGATCAAGTCCGGCGCTGCCGCAGAGAATTTCATCAGGCTGGCAATCGGCTGATCGACTGTTGCCGGCTGCGGATAAACAGCGGCGGCGACAGGCATGCGGTCACTGCCGGCCACTTCCCGGACGGACAGCCACCGGCGACGATCGGCAGGTGCTGCAGTCTCGAGATCAATATGCTGCACATCAAGCTGAGTGTTGTTGGTGGTGGTGGCGGTGTCAGCCGACTTTTCGAGCTCCTGCAGAGCTTTGCTTTGGTCAGGTGAAAGTGGGCCTTCTGACAACACGACGATCTTCCATGCCCCGGCCTTCCAGCGTTCGAGCGCATAGCGAAAAACCGGCGTCTGGCAGGCCACTACAAGACCGCTGCAGAGGCAGACAGTGGCAGCGAGACAGTTGAGCAGCGGGCGTTGCATGGCAGGGCCTTACAGCCGGAAGCGGATTGAATCGCGCGATACCGCGAGGGCGTCTGATCCGCAGGAAATCAAAGGCGGGCAGAACGGAAGGAGGCAGGGCTGGACAAGACCATTATTGCAGACGGGGGTTGTTGCGGGAAAGTGATACAGAAGGGCATAGGGAACCAGTCGGGGATTGCTTCGAGAAACCGTGCCTTGCCCGCGAGGGTCGGTTTCGGGAGAATTCACAATGGCGGTGGGCAAACCGGAGCCCGTCGGGATTTGTCGAAGTCATCAATATTCAGGAAATTCTCTGTGGCCGTTCTCCATCCGCTGTTGCAGCTACATCCCTCTGACAATGTGGCGGTGGCCCGCCGGGCTTTGCGGGCAGGGGAAACGGTGAGTTGCGGAAACAGCAGCGTCACAACCTTCGAACCGATTCCAGCCAATCACAAAGTGGCATTGAGCGATCTGCAACCGGGGGCGAGCATTCGGAAATTTGGCCAGCCGATTGGTTCCGCAGCCGCCGCAATTCGGGCGGGGGGCTGGGTGCACACACACAATGTGAGTCTGGAACGTGAGCGGGCTGGTTATGAGTTTTCCACGGAACTGTTGCAGTTTCCGGAGCCGCCTCCGCGAACATTCCAGGGCTACCGTCGGCGAGATGGCCGCGCGGGGACTCGCAACTACATCGCCATCATCAGCACCGTCAACTGTTCCGCCACCACGTCCCGCTACGTCGCTCAGGAACTCTCGCGCACCGATCTGGGAGCATGGCCAAACATCGACGGCGTCATCCCGATTGTCCACAAAAGCGGCTGTGCGTTTGCCTACAACAGCGAAGACCATCTGCTGCTCAACCGAACGCTGGCTGGTTTTGCGCGACACCCCAACATCGCCGCATGTATTGTGCTGGGACTGGGCTGCGAAACGGCGCAGGCATCACATCTTCAGGAAACACAGGGACTGGTGCAGCTTGGAGGTACTCTGGCTGGCGGTCGGGATGACCTGCCGATGATCCTGAATATTCAGGAGGTCGGCGGAGTGCGGCGAACTGTGGATCGTGCTGTAGGTGTGCTCCGAGAACTGCTCAGCGGAGCCAACAATGTCCGCCGCGAGCCGATTCCGCTCTCGGAACTGCTGCTGGGACTACAGTGTGGCGGGAGTGATGGCGCCAGCGGTATCACGGCCAACCCGGCACTTGGTGTGGCCAGCGACCTGCTGGTGGCACATGGTGGCGGTTCGGTGCTCGCAGAAACTCCGGAGGTCTACGGAGCCGAACAGCTGCTGACGCGACGCTCGGTCTCACGAGCGGTTGGTGAGAAGCTGCTGGAACGAATTCGCTGGTGGGAAGAGTATGCTCGCAGAAACTCGGCTTCGATCGACAACAATCCTTCCTGGGGCAATAAGCAGGGAGGACTCACGACCATCATCGAAAAATCTCTGGGAGCCGTGGCCAAAGGCGGCACTGCTCCGCTGAGGGACGTCTATCAGTTTGCCGAGCCCATCACTCAGAAGGGCTTCACCTTCATGGATACGCCGGGATATGACCCGATTTCAGTCACCGGACTCGTCGCCGGTGGCTGCCAGATAGTTGTGTTCACGACCGGTCGGGGAAGCTGCTTCGGCTGTAAGCCAGCACCCACAATCAAGGTCGCCACGAATACTCCACTCTTCCTGCGAATGCCGGAAGACATGGACCTGAACGCCGGCTCCGTCCTCGAGGGTGCCAGCGTAGAGTCAGCGGGCCAGGAAATCTTCGAGAAAATTGTTGCTGTCGCCAGCGGAGAGAAGACTTTGAGCGAACAACAGGGGATTGGTGATGAAGAATTCTGCCCATGGATGCCAGGCCCGATCTTCTAGGTCCGCCGGAGGATTTCAGCCCGCAGCCAACTCGCAAATGCAACGATCGCCATGCAGTCCCCGCCACGCTCCGTGTACATCCATGTCCCCTTCTGCCTGCATCACTGCGGTTACTGCGATTTCACCGTCGTCGCCAACCGTAATGAACTCATTCCCCAGTGGCTGGACTGCCTGCGCCGTGAAATGGGGCATGAACTTGCGGAGTATTCCCTGCCAATTGAGGTCGATACGATTTTTCTTGGCGGCGGGACCCCCACACATCTCGCAGAAGATCAGCTGACAGCGCTGTTTGAACTGCTGGCGATCTATTTTCGGGCAGCCGGGAATGCAGAAATCTCGATCGAAGCCAACCCGGATGGACTCACAGCTGAAAAGCTGCAGAATCTCAGGGGCTGCGGAGTCAACCGGATTAGCCTTGGAGTGCAGTCTTTTCAGCACCAGGAACTGGAAATTCTGGAACGCACGCACCGGGCAATAGACGGCGCGAATGCCGTTTGTCTGGCAGCGGAATACATCAGCCGCGTAGGTGTGGACCTGATTTTTGCGGTCCCGGGCCAATCCCTCGCCACCTGGGAAAACTCGCTCCAGACCGCGGTCTCCCTGCCCCTGCACCACATTTCCACCTATGGGCTTACCTGGGAGCAGGGCACTGCATTCTTTCGGCGAGAACAACGAGGCCAACTACAAAAAGCACCGGAGGACGTCGAGTGCCGCATGTACCTGAATGCCATTGAATTTCTTACGCAGAATGGCTTCGAGCACTACGAAGTCTCCAACTTTGCCCGAATCGGTTGCCGCTGCCGCCATAATCTGGTTTATTGGCACGGCGAGGAATATTTTGCATTTGGCCCCGGCGCCGCCCGTTACGTCAACGGTCGCAGGTCAACCAACTGCAGGAGCGTTTTTCGCTGGATGAAAGCATGGACCGGGGGACAGCCCTGCACTGAGCCGGACGATTTCACAGCCCCCGATGACCGCGCTCGAGAAGCAGTTATGCTGGGCCTCCGACTCCGCGAAGGACTCGCTCTGGATCAGTTTCGACTCAAATTCGGCGTTTCTCTCGAGGAACTGGCGGGACCAGCCCTGGAGCGCAGCCTCGAAAAAGGACTGACAGAGCTCGTCGGAAACCAATTGAGGCTAACCACGGCCGGCCTGCTGATCGCCGACTCCGTGGTGTCAGACTTTCTCGTTGATGACTGAGCGGGAGCAGACCATGCCTTCTGAAGACTTAAAACCCGGGCCCAACGCCGAGAACACCGCGCTCCACGACCGCTCGACAAACGAACGCAGCAGCAGCAACTTCGGAAATTGCTTTCGTTTCATCGACCTCTTCGCCGGAATCGGTGGACTGCGCCGCGGCTTTGACCAACTCGGCGGACACTGTGTCTTCACCAGCGAATGGAATGAATCCGCAAGAAAAACCTACGAGGCCAATTTTCGCGATCCGGCAGACCACGTGTTTGCAGGAGATATCACGGCAGTTGACGCAGCCGACATTCCCGAACATGAGGTACTGCTGGCCGGATTTCCATGCCAGCCTTTTTCAATTGCGGGAGTCAGCAAGAAAAAGGCGCTCGGCCGAGAGCATGGATTCAAGTGCGAGGCACAGGGAACCCTGTTCTTCGACGTCGCACGAATCCTCGAATACCATCGCCCCAAAGCCTTTCTTCTCGAAAACGTCAAGAATCTGCTCAACCATGACCGCGGAAACACATTTGACGTTATCCATCGCACACTCCGCGATGAATTGGGATACCAAAACCTGCACTGGCGCGTTCTGGATGCTCGTTCATGGGTTCCACAGCATCGCGAGAGAATCTTCATCGTGGGATTCAGGGACCCGAACACCTTCAATTTCGACACGCTGAAAGTCCCGCAGCCCGAATGTCACCCGCGTCTGGGAACGATTCTCCATCCAGAGGACGGCAGTGAACCAGCTGACGATCCCTTCACATTGGGACCAGAAGGTAAAGTGAACCCGAAGTACACCCTTACCGATCGACTCTGGGAATACCTCCAAAACTACGCCACCAAACATCGGGAAAAGGGAAATGGATTCGGCTTTGGACTCGCCGGCCCCGACGCCGTCGCCCGCACCCTGTCGGCGCGATACTACAAAGACGGATCAGAAATCCTGATTCCTCAGCCAGGGAAAAATCCACGACGGCTGACCCCACGCGAGTGCGCTCGCCTGATGGGATTTGAACAACCCCGCAGCGCGGACTTCCGAATTCCTGTGTCGGACACACAGGCCTACCGACAATTCGGAAACGCGGTAGTCGTCTCAGTAGTGAAAGCGATTGCCGCACACATGGCGCCCTACCTTCCCAAAGCAAGCGGACGCCACACCCAGCGTCGCCTTCCCCTGCGGGGCTAGAAACTGGAAGGCCAAACGACTCCCTCACCGCCATCGAGCAGCGCCGCTCTCAACGACACTTGCAGAGCCGAGCCACCGTCCGACATCGCAGCGACTCGCTCGCGCTCAAACACTGCCGGCCACGGTCAACGCACCTCAAAGCTGCCCCGACAAGCCGTGAAAGGTGCCGATCCACAAAAGACCGCACAGCCAGCTCACACTCGGCGACTGCCCACCGCTCAAACATCGCTGGAGGCGAGGTGACCCCAGGCATTTTCCTGCGGCCCGCCCCCTCACGCCAGACACAGGCCGGAGCGGACCATCGCACCTCACCACCAGCTGGGAGCAGACCGCAGCAAAAAGAATCGGCCGAAACCAGATGATCTCGAGTGACCGGCCAACACAACTTCGGAATGCACATTGTGTTCAGCCGCGTCTCGACCGAGAATCCGCAACACTCACGTCGCCCAGCGTGCGCGCAAAAAAAAGAGGAGGCTGCAAGCAGCCTCCTCTGGTGTAAGATCCCGGCGATACCTACTTTCGCGCTTTTGGCACTATCATTGGCTCTGCAAGCTTAACGTTCGTGTTCGGAATGGGTACGCGTGTTTCCTTGCAAATGATTTACCGGGAAAGTCCGGCGCACCTGTTTAGGAGTGCGGCGGAAAAAACAAGAAGTCTAAGTGGCTTTGGCACTTGATCAAAGTGGCCAGACATTTCTCCATTAGTACCGGTCAGCTCAGACGCTCTCACGCCTTACACAGCCGGCCTATCAACCTGGTAGTCTTCCAGGGGAGTTCAGACCTCGCGGTCAACGAAACCTTATCTTGGGGATGGCTTCACGCTTATATGCTTTCAGCGTTTATCACAACCGTACATAGCTACCCTGCGATGCCATTGGCATGACAACAGGAACACCAGAGGTACGTCCCTCCAAATCCTCTCGTACTAAGGAGAATACCCCTCAAGTTTCGTACGCCCACACCAGATACGGACCAACCTGTCTCACGACGGTTTAAACCCAGCTCACGTACCACTTTAATCGGCGAACAGCCGAACCCTTGGGAGCTTCTTCACCCCCAGGATGTGATGAGCCGACATCGAGG
>JBEAUF010000081.1:0-4554 GCA_041161565.1 Planctomycetota bacterium
AGGTGAGTAGTGAGAACTTGCTGAGCCGCAGGGCGGGAGCCCGCGGGTAAAGAGCGCTGGCAACGCGCAGCCCGCCGCTGCCGGCAGGGGTGGGCACCAGGGTGCCGAAACGCAACCGGGGGCTTCCGCCCGTTCGCTCAGGGGTTGGCAGGGGTGGGCACCAGGGTGCCGGAGCGCAACCGGGGGCTTCCGCCCGTCCGCTCAGGGGGTGCGTGGGGTGGTTTGGCGTCTGCTCAGAGGGGGGGCGAATCTTCGCGGCTGGTTCAGGTCTGCATTTGCTTTCCGGGCAGAAACAGTTAAACACGGGAAATCTGTTTTCCGCTCAGTCCTGATGGAATGACCCATGCCCACAACCTATCGTCGCATCTGCCCTGCTCTGCTGTTCTGTGCTTTCGTTGTATTGCAGTGTCCGGTGTTGTCCGCGCAGGAGTCAGCGACAAAACCTGCGACGGCGCTGGTCAGCCGGATTTCTTTTGGTTCGTGTGCCAGGCAGGACCAGCCGCAGCCCATTTGGGAGGCGATTGTGGCGGGCAAGCCGGAGATGTTTATTTTGCTGGGGGACAACATTTACGGCGACACCAATGACATGCAGTTGTTGCGGAGGAAGTATCGACAGCTGGAAGAGCAGCCTGGGTTTGTGAAGCTGCGGGCCATCTGTCCGGTGCTGGCGACGTGGGACGATCACGACTTTGGCCGCGATGACGCGGGTGCTGAGTTTGAACTGCGGAAGGAGTCGCAGCAGGTGTTTCTGGATTTTATTCAGGCCGGAGCGGACGATCCTCGGCGGCAGCGTGAGGGCATTTATTCGTCGTCCATCCATGGTCCTCCGGGGCGGCGTGTGCAGGTGATTCTGCTGGATGCGCGATACTTCCGCAGTCCGCTGAAAAAGGGTTTTGTCTCTCGCGAGCCGGGTGAAGGTTACCGTGGCCGTTATGTGCCCAACGACGACCCGCAGGCCACGGTGCTGGGCGATGCTCAGTGGCAGTGGCTTGAGGAGCAGTTGCGGCAGCCGGCCGAGGTGCGGATTATCGGTTCCAGTTATCAGGTGCTGTCGAATCAGCATGGCTGGGAGATGTGGGGCAACTTTCCACTGGAACGTCAAAGACTGTTTTCGCTGATCCGGAGAACCGAGGCGAAAGGGGTGGTGATGATCAGCGGTGACCGGCACCTCGCGGAGCTTGCCGGGCTGTCTGCGGATGCAGTGGAAGGAGTCGGCTATCCGCTGTACGAAGCCACCAGCAGCAGTCTGAACCAGCCATCCGGAAACTTCACAAAAACCGGAGTCCGCTTCGGCAACGAAATCAATCCTTATCGGCTCGGATTAACGTGGTTTGATGTGAATTTCGGCAACATCCTGATTGACTGGGAAGCTGCAGACCCGGTGATTCGCATCCAGATCTGCGACGAACAGGGCACGGTGGTGCTGCAGCAGCGAGCATTGTTGAGTGAACTGCGGTGAGTGTTAAGGTTTGTGGATGTCGTCGGGGCCTGTGGATTGGGTTTGCAGGGCGCGGTGATTGATCATTCCGGCAATCAGCAGATTGGGCACCCAGCAAAGCCAGGCGACGATGGGGTAGGCGAGGGCAAAATCGAGCTTGAATACGCCGTACAATAACGGCAGCCAGAGGCGGAGGGTGACAGCAGCGCAGCAGGCGCTGTAGCTGTAGACCATCATGCACCCGTGCCGCTGCAGATTTCTCTGTCGGATGCTGCTGCAGGCCTGCAGGGTAAAGTACAGCCAGAGCAGTCCGAGGGTGCCAAACCCGAGGGCAGCAATGCGACCAGTGAATGCCATGGGTGAGATGCAGACCGCCGCCAGGCCGCTCACAAGCACCATCAGAGCGTAGAATGTTCCGACAGCACGATGGAGTTTCGGAAAGCGAATGCGCCACGGCCGGATGAATTGCGACCATCCGGTGGCGAGTGCGGCTCCGCCAGTGAGAATGTGTGCATGGAACCCGAGTCGCCACCAGAAATTGCTGACGACGGCATCGTTCCTGATCTGCAGCAGGCCGACATCGTTTTCTGCCAGCAGATACACGAGCGGATAGGCGCCGGTGATCAGGCAGAGGGCAGCACCAACGACCGAAAGCAGGGTTCGCATAAATTTAAGGGCGATTTGAGTTTCAGTATCCGGCAGCGGTCCAGGTTTCCGAGTGCAGCACTTCTTCACCTGTGGCATTGGTCAGCGTGAGTTTCCACTGCAGGACGCCGAACGGCCGGTTTTCGCAGAACCATGCGTCGCACCGCTGAATGCAGCTGCCGTGCACGGGATCGTCAAAGGCCACTCGCACGGCGCCGCGTTCAACTTTCCATGCGGTGGTGGGGTTGCTGCGAGACGGGATCCAGAGTGGTCCACCGGCGACGAAGGGGCGACTGGAGGGTATGAACCCGAAGATCCGCTGAATGGCCGCGACAGCCCGGCTGGTGGGTGTTGTGGGAGGTGGCGATTTGGGGTGTCGGGGGATCCCCGGAGTCGGCAGTTCGACTGGGGAGGCGACATCTGGGGTGGGGAGCAGTGTGACGCCGGCGATGTGTGCTTCCGTGATCTCGACGACAAAGCTGGAGCGGTCCTGTGCGCTGCCTGGCAGTTCACGTGTCTGCAGCGTGACGCGATCGCCACGGCTGCTGACAAAGGTTTCGGTGACACCGGGTTTGGGGAGTTGCGGGAACAGTGAGGAGCGAGGTGGATCGAAGGGCGGTCTGGGTGTGCGGTAGTTGATCCAGCCGGCAGCTTCAAGGCGTTCGTACAGCCATGACGGACGCCACGGGCGATGCAGAGACCACTGGACGCTGACGATGGAAATCAACAGCAGCAGTCCAGCGATGGCCCAGCGTCGTCGTCCGGCGTGTTCAAGTGCGGGCACCATTGCCAGCCACCAGAACGGTGAGAGCCAGAGCATCCAGCGGAGTGCGACGGAATTGCCGCCGTAGTTGTAGTTCTCGGTGCGGCTCAGGTAGAACGCGAGGGTTACGAGGGTCATGGTTCCGCCGACGATGATAAACGGTGGCAGTGTGTCGCCGCGTTTCCACCGCGGAAAACTCCCGAGTATGGACAGCAGCAGCACGGGCGTCAGTGACAGCAGTCCGTGGTGGCCGAGCACGCAATGAAAGAGGTACACGGCGAGCGGTTCAGAGTTGGCATCCAGATCTCGTGGACTGGTCCAGTAGCTGGGGATGCCATTGTGCGTGTAGACATAGGTTTCGGAACCATAGGTGGCGTAGAAGGGTTTGAGTCCGCCGGTGGCAGACCAGTTGGAGCCGACAAACACGAGCAGCGGAATGGCGGCAGCCGGCAGAAACCGCGTCCAGACGCGTCGGCGGCAGGTGCTGAGCGCAAGCACAAACGCGGCGACTCCCAGCTGAGCCGCCGGGAGTTCGAAGCAGGCTGTCATTGCAGCAAAGAATCCCAGCCGTACAAAGCTCCCGGCGGAAGCTTTTTGCCTGAGGTCGACAGCAGCGGCAATGGCGAGCATTGCGGAGGCGGCAGCCGGGGTGTGATTGTTGAGCGTGACGAGATAGGGGTTGAGCATGGAGCCGAAGCCGGCAGCCGTGAGGATCAGGCCGCGGCCGGCCGGTGAGACCTGGAGGTTGCGGAGTGTTGCCGCGAGGGACAGGAGGGCGGCGGCAAAGGGCAGCACATTGATGAGCAGGAGGAGCAGACGAGTTACCGTGGCGGTGTGTGCGAGCAGTCCCCAGCCCAGCGTGGCTCGCTCCGCCGCGTACAGGCCGGCGGCAAGCAGCGAAAGGAAAGGGGGTTTCGAAGAATAAAAGTGCCACGGCTCAGAATCGCTCTGACGGTGACGAACCTTGTCGATCGTGGTCCACCCCGGCTGCGAGTCGATTTCGTCGATCTGCCACGTGCCTCGTTCCACCAGCGACCAGACGGTCGCCCAGCGCGAACGGTCGTTGGCGCTTTGCAGCGGTTCCGCCTGGAGCACTGCAGCGGTCATCAGCCCCACGGCGGCGAGAATCAGGAGTCTTTCAGGAATCGCTGGAGGTGACGGAGTTAATGCGGTCATGTGCAGTGATGTTTCGGGAGAAGCCTTGCGGGCAGAGGTGTGAACAGTGCGGGTGAGTGTCGGCCAAAACCGATCGTGTCTCAAGGCAACCGAGCCCAAAGCGGCAACCCCGGGGCGTTTACCCTGCACGGGGGACTACGGCACCGCACCGGATGTGACGACTGTTGAGCCGCCGGGCGGAAGCGTGTTGAGCCGCCTGGCGGCAGCCTGCGGGTAAAGGGTGCTGCTTGAGAGAGGAGAGCGTCGCGAGGAAGTGAGAAGTGAGAACGCGCTGAGCCGCCTGGTGGCAGCCCGCGGGTAGAGAGCCCTGGCAACGTGCTGCTGACGCCGCGGGCAGGGGTGCGCACCAAGGTGCGAAATCGCAACCGGGGGCTTCCGCCCGCCCGCTCATCATGCTGCTGACGCCGCGGGCAGGGGTGCGCACCAGGGTGCGAATCGCAACCGGGGGCTTCCGCCCGTCCGCTCATCATTTCGGCAAACGCGATGCCAAACACGCATGAGCCGCCTGGCGGCAGCCTGCGGGTAAAGAGCC
>JBEAUF010000147.1:0-10081 GCA_041161565.1 Planctomycetota bacterium
GAACGGCTCAAACGCAGTGAGGAAGCGGAGGCGGACTTTCGCAAGGCCCGCGAACTGCCCGCCACCACTTCTGAAGATCGCGTGGCTCGCGCATCGGCACTGATTGCAGTGGACGCCGAAGCGGCCCTCGAGGAACTTCAAACTGCAGAGAGGATCTTCGGTCCCCAGCCACGAATCCTGCAGTCCATGGCCCACGTTCTCTCAGAGCAGCTGCACCGCGAGCCTGAATCCCTGGCCGTACTCGATCGCCTGATTGCTGCTTATCCACGCCACCAAAAAGCGATCGCCGGCCGCGCCGTGCTGCATGCCCGGGCCGGAAACATCGAAAAATCTCTGGCAGACATCCGTATGCTGCTGGAAACACCGCCGGCACTTACTGGAGAACTAATGTTTCAGGTCGCATCCGCGTGGTCCATTTGCTCGAAAACCCAGCCCCAGCTGCGTCCTCAGGCCTGGCGCTGGCTTTCGCGAGCAATTGCGGCGGGCTACGGCAGTACCCTGCTCGAGACCGACCCCGACCTGGAACCGCTGCGAGGGGACCGGGAGTTTGCGACGGTTCGTTCAATAGCGTGGTTGCTGGAGGGTAAAACACCACCAGGCGACTAAAGCGGCGACTTTTCTGGAAATCCGAAGGAATTCCTGGCGGGCAGCGGAGGCCTGATGGCCTTTACCTGTTGACCAGCGGATTCCTGCATGCATGTGCGCTCAATCTGCACGTCCAAATCCGCGATTTCCGAAAGTCGTTCCCATGGCCAGGTCTCAGCATCGTCGCACGGCAGCCCGCACATCACCTGCAGCCTCCCTCACTTCCACAGAGCGACTGGAAAATCGCCAGCTGCTCGCCGCATTCGGCAATGCATGGGCCGACCCGCGCAGCATCAGCATCAGTTTTCCCCCCGAAAACACACCCATCGGCTCCGCCCAAAACAGTCTTCGCACCACGCTTGATGCTGTCGCTCCCCGACTCGAATGGCAAACGGCCATCCTGCGTGCGGCACAGGCCTGGTCGGAAAACGCCAACATCAACATTGGGCTGGTTTCGGACCGTGGCGACAATTTCGGTGCCGTGGGCCTCGCATCCAACGACCCCCGATTTGGCGAAATTCGCGTGGGCGCATTCCCCCAAAGCGGGGTCATCGCCAGCGCTGTGGCAAATCTTCCCATGGCCGGCACCTGGGGCGGGGACATCCTGTTGGACAGCAGCGAAAGATGGTCCGTCTCCAACTCCAATTCACAACACGCCAACACCGGAAACAATGCCACATCTGCGGTGGGCACGGTGGACCTCTACACCATTGCGCTTCACGAAATTGGCCATGCACTGTCAATTGCTGAAACCACCAGCACCAGCCCTGTGATGTCTCCCAGATACACCGGGCCCCGCAATTACCTCACCGCTTCCGATATCGCTGCCATTCAGGCGGTCTACGGCGTTCGCCAGGACCCATTCGAAGCAACCTCCAACGACACCGTCGCCACTGCCACAGCACTCACTTTCGACAGCACAGCCACCGCTGCCTCAAGACTCCAGGTACCCGGCAGCCTGAAAACCCCCAGCGACGTCGATGTCTACTCCTTCAAAGCTCTGCCGGGCAAAACATCGGCCACTGTCACATTGTGGACCGCCGGCATCAGTCTGCTGGACGCCGAAGTCGAAGTCCGCGGGGCCAATGGCGGTCGTCTTGGCCTGCAGCGTGCCGAAAGCATCTTCCGCAACAATGTCCGTGTCAGCCTCGATTCGCTGACTCCCGGAGACACCTACTATGTCACCGTGCGGAAAAACAACAACACGGCCTTTTCCACCGGTGACTACCGGATTGATCTCGACTTCCGCTCCCCCAGCCTGCTGGGTTCCATTACCCCGGTTCCCCACGACGCTGACCCCTACACCGTCAAACGTCGCGTGGCCAACACCGAATCCGCTGCCATCCTCCAGGCACTCAGCACCGCCATCATTGACCCGGAATCCTCCCTGAACGAATCACCGGCAACCGCCACGGCCCTGAACACGGCTCTCGGTTTTTCCCTGAACACCCACTACGAAGCCGTGGGTTCGCTTGCGTCTGCTGCCGATCGCGACTTTTACACCATCACGGCACCGGCCGCAGTCGGAACAGTTCTCAACGTTGACCTCGCTCCTCTTGGTGCAAATCCCGTCAACGCTGAACTCCATGTGATGAACGCCGCCGGAGACCGCCTCCCCGCACAGATGATCAAAAACGCTGATGGCACCATCCAGATTCAGGTCCAGCAGCCTGTCGCTTCTGAAACCTACCTGATCTGTGTCCGCACTGCTCCCGATGCGGTCGTCTCCACCGGTAACTACGTCCTCACCGCCGACTTCTCCACCGCAGCCGGCGAAATGACCACGGTGCTGCAAAGCGATGTCACCAGCGGACAAAGCCGCGGCGTGCTGCTGACATCCCACAAATCGCAACTGTTCCGCATTGACCTCGCAGCCATCGCTGGCGCCGACCGACAGGGACTCCAGCTCAGCCTCATCAATGCAGCCACAGGGGACTCCGTAAAAGCACTCGGGGTTGTCGCTGGAGCGGCCGGCAGCATGTTCGTCTGGCTCCCAGCTGGCGAATACTACCTGGTCATCACCGGTATCAGCCGCGACGGACTCTCCATGCCGGCACTCGGCTTCAGCCTCAAAGTCGATGTCATCAGTGACGATGAAGGCCCCAGTCTCGACGATGGAACCACCGTCACCCCGCCAACTCCCGATGAGGACCCGTTCACGACAGTGGTCCTGCCCGAAACAGACCTCGGCGTCAACGTGGGCGATATGCCCGAGAATCCCTGGGACAAGAATCTGCTGCTGAATCTCTTCGAGCAGTTCGCTGAAACACTCTTCGGCTAATCACCCCAGGTCCCGCTGTGTTGCACAAACGCAACACTGTCAAACAGTCAATGACATTTTGTTTGTCCGAACTATCACTCGTGGGATATGCGGGCTCAGCCCCTCTGCATTCCTCGATAAAACTCCCGGCGGAATCACAAAAAAGTCCATTGAAACGCCGTTTGCCAGTCTCCGGCACCGCGTTTGCTCTACTGATCCCAACAGCGTGTTGTTGCCCTTTATCAACACCGTCTCACTGTCTGGGGTCTGGTTCTGTGAAACTCTCAAATCTGCCCGAAATCGCAGCATTAATGTCCGCCTATGGCCGCTGCATCGTCGAACGCCGGGAATCCATCCCCGTGCAGACCATCGGCGACTACTACGTTCACAGCCGCAACCGTTTCAATCGCTGGATGCGGCTCCTCGCAGACCACTCCGCCAGCCTCATCTGCAATCCCACTAGCTCGCAAACGGACCCCCGCAGCGGCTGCCGGACCACCCATGCAATCTCAGACCTTGCTCAGCACATCTTCATCAATGAACTCGTGTCCCGCGTCTGGATGCTGCTCCTGATCGCCGGCGACCGTTTCCAGCGTCGCCAGGAATCCGAAGCGCTGGCCCGTAATCTGCTTGGTGGCTACAAAACTCTGCGCCACCGCACCGTAGAACTCGTGATCCACAACGAAACGCTCCCCGCCCCACAGCGATTCCTCGTCCAGGATCTGCGTAAGCACACCGAAAACTGGTCCGATCTGCTCTGCTGTGAAACCATGGCTCGCTTCGATCTCTGGGCACTCGCCTACAACCCCGAAGAAGCCCAGCGCAACTTCCAGCAGCGACTGGCAGGCAGCCTCCCTGTACCCACCGCAGTCGCCTGGCAGTTTCTCCTTGATGACATCCGCACTACCTTTTCCACGGATTCGCTGACACGGCTCACCGTGGCTCCGGACGACCGCCGGATCATCCGCCTGATGCTCTCCAGCTTCCCGCGTACCGCTGGTCGCACCGCACTGCTCTCCGGTGCATCCGTCTGATCCCAACCACATTTCAGTTGAATTCCCGCACGGCCTCTCCGAAGATATTCGCTGATCCGGTCTCAACCGAGCGAACTTCGGAGTTGACGAAATGCTGCAAAGTTTATTGATTCGGCCCCAAACAGCCGGCTTTTGTCTGCTTGCCGCTGCCGTCTGCAACATCGCTGCTGCCGCGGACGAACTCCGCATACTCCCGGCGGAAATCACACTCACCGCCCCCAGTCTCGAACAGCAGATCCTCGTCGAAATCTTCCGCAACGGTCAGGCCGAGGGGCCGGCCCCCGACTCCGTTCAGCTCACCAGTGATGATCCCCAGATCGTCCGCGTCGAGGGTCGCCGGTTGATTCCCACCGGTGATGGCACGACCTTCATCCGCATCCCGGACGCCCCCAACGCCGCGCCAACCAGGGTCACGATCTCGGGCATGCAGGTCCCCGGCGGCTGGTCATTTCGCCGCCATGTCGAACCAGTGCTCGCCCGACAGGGGTGCAGCTCCGGCGCCTGCCACGGCGCCCTCGCCGGCAAAGGTGGCTTCAGACTCTCACTCCGCGGCTACGACCCCGAACGCGACTTCTTCTCCATCGTCCAGCAACAGCAGGGTCGCCGCGTTGAACTTCTCGACCCCGCCTCCAGCCTGTTGCTCACCAAACCCACAATGACGGTTCCCCACCGAGGCGGACTGCGGCTTCAGTCGGATTCCTCCGGCTACCGAATTCTCGCCGAGTGGATTGCTGAAGGAGCCCCCGGCCCTGTCGCTGACGAACCCAGTCTGCAGAAACTCGAAGTGCTTCCGGAACGCGTGATTCTGCGTAAAGGTCAGCGGCAGCCGCTGATTGTCATGGCGCACTATGCCGACGGGCGAATCGAGGATGTGACGCAGTTCGCCCGCTTCAGCTCCGCCACCGAAGCGGTGGCGGGTGTGGATGAAAATGGCGTGGTGCAGGTGGCAGGCTCCGGTGAAGGGGCCGTCACCGCCTGGTTCTCCAGTCGCATTGTGATCGCCGGAATCACCGTGCCGTTCGAAAACAGCATCCCCTCGGAACTGTACGCTGCAGCCCCCCAAAGAAACCTTATCGACCAGCACGTTCTCCAGCAACTGCAGCGACTCAACCTCGCTCCATCCCCCCGCTGCAGCGACGAAGTCTTTATCCGCCGAGCCTTCCTGGACACCATCGGCACACTCCCCACTGCCGATGAAGTCCGCAGTTTCCTGTCCAGCACTGAGCCCACCAAACGCGACCAGCTCATCGAATCGCTCCTGCAACGACCCGAATTTGTGGACTACTGGACCTACCGCTGGTCGGACCTGCTGCTGCTCAACGGGACAGAACTGCGGCCCGAAGCCATTCAGGCCTGGTACAAGTGGATTCACGACCGAGTCGCTGCGAATATGCCGTGGGATCAGTTCGTTCGGGAGATTGTGACGGCCAAAGGCTCCAGTTTGGAAAATGGGGCCACAAACTTCTTTGCCCGTCACCAGGCTCCGGAAGACATGGCTGAGAACGTCAGCCAGGCGTTCCTTGGCCTGTCAATCGGCTGTGCCCGCTGCCATAACCACCCGCTCGAAAAATGGACCAACGACCAGTACTACGCTTTTGCGAATCTGTTTGCCCGAGTGCGTGCAAAAGGCTGGGGCGGTGACTCACGCAGCGGCGACGGCAAACGCACGGTCGTCAACGCCTCCTTCGGAGAACTCGTGCAGCCGCGAACCGGCAAGCCTCAGCGTCCCGCACCGCTTGACGCTGCGCCACTTGAATTCGATGCTCCAGGAGACCGTCGCGAATATCTCGCCACCTGGCTCACCAGCCCCGATAACACACTCTTCGCCCGTTCCATCACCAACCGCGTCTGGAAAAACTTCTTCGGCACCGGTCTTGTGGAACAGGTCGATGACATGCGAGGTTCGAATCCCGCCGTCAACGAACAACTCCTCGCCGCCGCCGCTGACCACCTCGTAAAAAATCACTACGACCTCAAGTCCCTTATGCGGCTGATCCTCCAGTCCGAAGCGTGGCAACGCAGCAGCCAGACACTCCCGGAAAACGCCGGAGACCAGCGGCAATACTCGAGGTACTTCCCGCGGCGACTCCCCGCTGAAGTCCTCCTCGACGCTGTCTCGCAGGTCACCGACGTGCCCACGGAATTCAACCAGATCCTGTACCCGGGAAATGATCGCAAGCCCACCACCGCTTATCCCCGCGGTACCCGCGCCATTCAGCTCAGCGACTCAGCCGTTGAATCCTGGTTCCTCCAGACCTTTGGACGCAACCAGCGCCGCATCACCTGCGAATGCGAACGCTCCGATGAACCCAGCCTCGTTCAGGTGCTGCACCTTTCAAACGGCGATACCGTCAACCAGAAACTCGCCACTCCAGACAACCGACTTGGACGCTGGCTCAAAGATCTCCCCGATGACTCCGCTCTGCTCAACGAAGTTTTCCTCGTCTGCCTCGCGCGTTTCCCCTCAGCAGAGGAATCCGGAGAAATCCTGCCACTGCTTAAAGAAGCCACGCCAGAGCAAAAACGCGAAGTCCTGGAAGATCTCGTCTGGAGCATCGTTGGCAGCCGGGAATTCCTCTTCAATCACTGAAGCAGCAAACTCCCGATCTCATAAAACAACACCACTCCCAGCACGTCAATCATTGCCGCAATCAGCGGATTCGACATGATCGCCGGATCCATACCCAGACGGCGGAAGAGCAACGGAAACAGCGTGCCTGCGGATGTGCCCAGCGATACCACCGTGATCACCGTGATCGCTATCACGGCGGATTCCCACGGCGTCCGACCAAACCACAACCAGGCAACTGTAAAATCCATCAACGCCAGCGCCGTACCGAGGCTGATCCCCACCAGAAACTCGCGACCAACCAACGGCACATCAATGCCGGCGCCACGACCGTTCCGCGAATCGCTGGGCTGCAAAGCAAACATGCGAATGAAGAGTGTCGCCGACTGAGACCCCGCGTTGCCACCACTGGCCATCACCAGCGGCAGGAACAGCAGGATCAGCGACGTCAGCCCAGCGGCGGGTGCTGCTGCTGCGGGCGCGGCCGCCGCCGTCGCTCCGGTGCCATCCGTTGCGAGGCGGTAATGGTCGATCACGTGAGCGTTCATCAACGCCACCACCGACAGAAACAGCAGCCAGACTCCCCGCTTCCAGAGAATCACGGGCAGAGGAGTGTCCTGATAGGTGTCCTCCAGGGGCGCCACGGCACTCTGCAGATAGGCGTCCTCCGTCGCCTCTTCCTGAACCACGTCCAGGGCGTCGTCGTGAGTCACGATGCCGACCAGACGGTCAGACTCGTCAACAATCGGGACCGCAATAAAGTTGTACCTCGCCAGCAGCTGCGCGGCGACGGTTCGCGGCTCTGTCGCTCGAACCCGTATTGGATCCCGCTGCATGATCTCAGACAGCAGTGCCTCGGGACGAGCAAGAATGAGCTGCCGCAGCGAGATCAGGCCCTCAAGATGCCTGTCGTCTCCGAGGATGTAGACGTAGTAGATTGTTTCACTGTCAGGAGCCTGCTGACGCAGTCGGCTGAGCGCATCGTGGACGGTGATCGCCGCCGGGAGGGATGCGTACTGAGTCGTCATCACGGCGCCGGCACTGTCTTCGTCATACGAAAGCAGCCGCCGAATCTCGTTTCGCTCCGCCTGCGCGATCATCCGCAGAGCGTCCTCCCGACGAACCTCGGGGAGCCGGGACAACAGGTCGACGCGGTCGTCGGCCGACATCCATTCCAGCAGGTGTGACAGTCGCGAGGAATCCAGCGACTCGACCAGTTCCGTCTGCCGCTTCAGCGACAAATACTCGAAGATCTCGACGCGCAGCTGATCACCGGCATGATCGAGTATGGTCCAGATCTGCGGATCTTCAAGCTCTTCAAGAATCTCGGCGACAGATGCCGGATGCACCACGCCACAAAACGCGGCCAACCCCTGCAGGTCGCCTTCCTCCAGCATTAGCCGGATGTCTGGAAGGATGAGTGTTTGGTAAGCGTCCTGCATCGGAGAACCCTCCGCCGGCGGAACGTAGAACCGTGTTCACACGTGGGGCAAAAAAAATCCCTGCAGGACAGACCGGCAGGGATTGGATTGGACAACAGTCGAGCTCTGCAGACTAGCGCTTGGAGAACTGGAAGCTGCGGCGGGCTTTGCGGAAGCCATACTTTTTGCGTTCCACCATACGGTCGTCGCGAGTCAGGAGGCCGGCGACGGACAGATCGTGGTGCCAGCTGGCGTTCATGCCCTGAAGAGCACGAGCCACACCGAGAACGATAGCGCCTGTTTGACCGGTCAGACCACCACCCTGGACGCGAACAGAGACGTCTACGGCACCGACTTTGCCGACGACCTTCAGCGGGACCATGACGCTGTCACGGTCACGCTCGATTCGCAGGTAATCCGTCAGATCACGACCGTTGACGACGAACTTACCAGTGCCTTCTTTAATGCGAACTCGCGCCACAGAGGTCTTGCGGCGTCCCGTGCCCATCGCCACGCCAAAACGGTCCACCTTACCACGGATCGTTGGCTGCCATGAAGGATCAACCGGGGCTGCGGGTGCAGAGCCGATGGTGAGTTCCGGCAGGCTGGAAGATGGCATTTCAGGTGAGGCACCGTCAACGGCGGTTGGTGTATCTGTGCTCATGCGATTCAACTAACCCAAAAAACGACAGTATTTCAGGACAAATCCCGCAAACCAACAGGAGATGGAATTACTTTTTGGCCTTTGCACGCGGCATGAGGTGGGCCGGGAAGGGCTTGGGCTGCTGAGCCTGGTGGGGATGATCCGTACCAGTGAAAATCCGCAGCTTTGCCAGCATGTGCCGCCCCAATTTGTTCTTGGGGAGCATTCGGCGCACGGCTTCCTCCAGCAGCAGTTCGGGACGCTTTTCCCACATTTCCACCGCTGAACGCACCTTACGACCGCCGGGATATCCGGTGAAGTGATCGTACTGCTTCTTTGCCATCTTTGTGGTCAGGTATGGCACACGAGCGTGCTCCATCGCGCTGCCGCTGAAACGCACACGCTCGCAGTTCAGCACAATGACGTAGTCACCACCGTCAACATGCGGCGTGTACTCAGGACGGTGCTTGCCCATCAATACCGTCGCGATCTGAGTCGCCAGACGGCCCACAACCTGATTGTCCGCGTCAACCACGTACCAGTCACGGTCGTAGACGTCTTCCTTGCGGACCATCGAAGTCTTACCAAGCGCCAGCATGAACCATCTTTCCTTCGCCCGCTGATGTCAGCAGAGCCAAAAGCGTCTGTATCCCAACCCATCGCCGATTATCACACCAGCACGTTGCAGATACCGACAAAGCAATCACGACTGTATCAACACAAGAAATCAGCAAAATCACCCGGAAACCCGGAACCTTGCACGGATGTCGCCCTGGATTACCCGATTTCAGACACCTTTTATCGGCGCAGAATTATGGGGAAGTCGAGCAGCTTAATCGATTCCAGCCAGAGAATCAATCCTGCGAACCGGATTTCGCACCTGAGAACGGAAATCCACCCACTACTCGCGCCCCCGGGACGCCGCCACCCTCCGCCCAGACTTGCCGAATCGCCCCGAAACACAAAATCAACAAATTACCCAAAGCCGGCATTTTCAACAAACCACACAACTTACACAGCTGTCAAACACAGCTTCCCGGCAGAACGCTGCAAGGACGAAAACGTCAAGAAGCTGAGTGGAAGTACACTTGATATTCCTGCGGCCTGTCTCGTTCAAACGATTGCCGAATTCTCCATGTTTCCCCGTGAAACTCCGTGTACTCTGTGGTTAAAAGAGAGCCCCGCCTGCTCGCCGTTTCACCATCCCGGCAAAACGCTCCCGCCTCCCCCGGCCGCATCGCCCAATGGCCTTGGGGTTCTCTGAAATTTTGTAAAAAGACGGTTGAAGACCTGGGACGGCGAGGCTCCTGCCGAGCCGCTGAACGCTGGTCCACGCTATGGTCGCTTGCCAGCGTTTTTGCGGCGCAGCGGGGATCGATGAAACGCTCGCGGCAGGGATCCGGCTCAGCAGGAGCTTCGCCCTGGGATGGTGAAACGGTGTGAAGAACACCGGAAGTCGTCTTTCGGACTCCGCCCCCCGTTACAGGGCGTGCGGGGGATGTCAATCCCCCGGTAACGGTGCGTGCCCGCGCGGCCACTACCGCAGCCAGAGCTCACCAGGGCCGCACC
>JBEAUF010000184.1:0-10199 GCA_041161565.1 Planctomycetota bacterium
ATTATATAGGTGCCACTTCGCCCGATGCTCCTGGAACTCTTCCCATTCCCCTGCCGAATTTCCCAAAATGCCGATTCATACCATCCGACTCAGTAACCCGTGGCTCCTGCCGGATGCTCCCCAGCACCCCGCGGCCGAACATCGCGTCCGACTCCCGGCTTCCCAGGGCACCCCGGACCAGCAAAAAAACGGCCCGTTCGCACTTCTCCGCCGCTTCCACTCCCCCACCGGCCTCTCCGAAGCAACCACCGTCCGCATTCGACTCGATGTCGCTGCCGCTCGCCCGGAACTGCTCCTCAACGGCCAGCTTGTGCCCCCCGAATTCCACGAACCAGTCGCAGCCAGCCCCGATCAGCACAGGTTCTGGTTCCCAGTCACCACACTGCTGAAACACTTCAATGCTGCCGTTGTTACCCTGCTTCCGGCAAACCCCGAAAACACCGCCAATCACCCAACTCTCCTCGATGCGGCACTGCTGATCGAAGAGCAGGAGTAGTTAGTGTGAACAGATGATTACACGGATTGGGTTATGAAATTCTGAGGCGTTGCGACAGGCTGCAAACCGGCGGCCCCAGGGGCTGGGAATTTTCGGCAAATGTTCTGCCGGGAATACGAAGCTCCGGCGTCGGGCTTTGCCGCGGCTTTCCCGAGGGGGCTCGCGGTTGGGATTGGGATCAGCATAGGTCCCATGAGTCCCATTTGTCCCATAACGGTCCTGCACGGCGGCGTGTTGATCAAAGGGCGCAGGGTGGAAGTGGCGTTGCACCAGAGAGGAGAGCGAGGAAGTGGGGCACGCGATGAGCCGCCTGGCGGGACGCTGCGCGAGAGAGTAGAGGGTAGTGAGAAGTGAGAAGTGAGAAGTGAGAAGTGAGAAGTGAGAAGTGAGAAGTGAGAAGTGAGAACGCGCTGAGCCGCCTGGCGGCAGCCTGCGGGTGAAGAGACCTGCGACGCGATGATGACGCCGCGGGCAGGGGTGCGCACCAGGGTGCGAATCGCAACCGGGGGCTTCCGCCCGCCCGCTCACAATCTCGGCAAACGCGATGCCAAACGCACTGAGCCGCAGGGCGGCAACGCGCTGAGCCGCCTGGCGGCAGCCTGCGGGTAAAGAGACCTGCGCCGCGATGCTGACGCCGCGGGCAGGGGGGCGCACCAGGGTGCGAAAACGCAACCGGGGGCTTCTGCCCGCCGCTCATTTTCGTTTGACGGGCCTGGCCGGGGGGGATTATTGAAGGAGCGGCTGGAGGGCTTGTTGCAGGCTGCGGATGCGGTCCTGGTTCTCCCCGGGGGGCCATTCCGTCTGCATGGAAATTTCCATGCATTCTCTGGCGAGTTTGGAGCCTTCATCGCGCGGGAGCAGCAGGGCTTTGAGGAATTTGCATTCGAGCAGGAGTCGCCGCCAGTTGAGATTTTGCGGATCTTCTTCGATCAGCAGCTGGCAGGTCTGTTCTGCTCGCTGTACGGCTGTCAGCGCGAGGTCCTGGCGGTTGTCGGTGAGGAATTCAAATCGCGCGTTGAGGAGCATGGAGATTTTTTTCGACAGCCGTTCGATGCGGTAGGGATCTGCGGGCGCTGTCTGGAGGGACTGGCGTTCGAGCAGGTCGGCCATGGAGCAGTAGGCGTGGCCTGCCAGCGTGTGTTGTCTGTTTCTGCTCAGGGCGCCTGCCTGCAGGTGGTGGAGGCGCACATCCAGTTCGATTCGCGCGGGGGTTGGGAGGGCGTTGGCTGGAATGTCGGCGACCAGCTCACGAAGTTTTTGGATGCGGATTTCCGGTTGTTCGACGACGTTGCTGCGGATTGCCATGGCGAGTGAGTCGATGCCGAGGCTGAGTTCGTCTGTGGAGGGTTGTCGACCGGCCTGGAGGCTTTGGTCGAGCATCTCGAGGTATTGCACGGCCAGCCTGCCACCGTTCTGCAGACTATGCTCGCGTATCTTTCGCAGGTCTCCTCCCGGGGCTGCATTGGGATCATCCAGCATTTGCACAAAGTAGTAGTGCGCCCGCAGCAGCTCATCGAACTTCTCGCGCACCGTTTTCTGCTGCTGTTCCTGCAGCTGTTGTTTTTCGCTGGCGAGTCGGGCTGTTTGGAGGGCATCGAGGCCGAGCTGTTTCTGCAGTGCGGCGTACCACACGGCACCACCGGCGAGTGCGAGCAGCAGGGCGCTGGAGGCGGCAGCAGCGGTGGATTCGGCGGGGTGTCGACGGCACCAGTTGAGCAGTCTCGTTGCGGCGCTCACCGGACGCGCGGCGATTGGTCGATTGTCGAGGAACGCGAGCAGGTCATTGCGGAGTTCGGTCGCCGACTGGTAGCGTTGCCGGGGTTCCTTTCGGAGGCATTTCAGGCAGATTGTTTCGAGATCTCGGGGGATCGCGGGTGTGAGCGATCGTGGGCTAATGGGATTTTCGCGGAGGATCATGGCCATCGTCAGTGCGGGGTCGCTGGAGACGAAGGGCGGACGACCGGTGAGCAGTTCATACAGCACGGCGCCGAGGCCATAGATATCGATGAGCGGGTTTGCCGCGATGTTGTCGCCGGCCGGTGCGACCTGTTCCGGGGCCATGTAGGAGGGGGTGCCGAGTTGTTGTCCGGAGAGTGTCAGGTGTGGCTGATCGGTCAATCTTGCGAGTCCGAAGTCGGCAATTTTCGGGGACCAGCAGCTGAGGTCGGGGCGGGAGTGATCGGTGGTCGGTGGGATGCTGGAGACGGGTTTGAGCAGGATATTTGAAGGTTTCAGATCGCGGTGAACAACGCCGTGTGCGTGGGCATGTTCGAGCGCCTGACAGAGTTTTTCGAGCAGTTGAGCGGCGGCGGTCGGCGTGGTGGGTTGTCCGCGGAGCCATGCTGCAAGCGAGGGTCCGGCAACAAACTCCATGATCAGGGCCGGGCGGCCTCCGGAGTTTTCAACTTCGTGAAGGCTGACGATATGCGGATGTGAGAATCTGGCGAGGGCGGAGGCTTCCTGCAGCAGCCGCTGGGATTCCTGAAGTGCTGGTGAGGCTGCGCGGAGCAGTTTGATGGCGACTGTGCGCTGGAGCATTTGGTCCCATGCTTCCCAGACTTCCCCGGAGCCACCGCTGCCTGTGGGGCGGACCCACGTATAGCGGAGGCTCAGGTCTGTGGATGGCACGTCTGAGCCGGCTGGTGACCGTGGTGGTGTGAGCATGCCGTTCTGCGGGGAGGTCAACAGCTGGAGACTGGGAGCGGCGGCTCCGGCGGAATCAGCGGAGTCGCCTGCGGGATTGGCGACAAAGGGATTTCGCAGGATTTGCAGCCAGTTTTCATCTTCGGGTTCCGGGGGTCGGTGAGCGAGTGCGGCGAGGCAGACGGGGCATTCGTTGAGATGGGCTTCGAAATCGGCAGCGGTGGGATCGGGCATATGGCCCGAGAGATAATGATCGATGTCGGCAGCGAAGCTGCAGGATCCTGAATTGCTCATGTCAGGCCTGGTTTTCCGGGAGCAGGAAATTCTGCCTTCGGCGGAGTTCAGCGGAGATGAGTTTCTGCACGCGGGCTTTGGCGGCGTGTACGGCGTCGATCTGCATTTCGAGTTGAGCGGCGGCCGCGGCACCGGAGAGGCATTCGATGGCCAGCAGTCGGAAGGCTTCCCAGGTCTGGGTTCGCACGCGTTTTTGTACGGACTGCATGCAGCATCTGAGCAGATCGAGTTGCTGGAGCTGATCGAACTGTTCTTCGAGTTCAGCGATTTGGTCTTCGGTGCGGCGGTAGCGGTCAGCGAGGCTTTGTCGGGAGAGATTTTCGTGGCGGGCGTTGGCTTCGCAGTGACATCGCCACGCGATGGCGCGGAGCCATGCCCGGAAGCTTCCGCGACCGGAATGTTTGAAGCTTTGAATCTTTGCCAGCACCACAAGGAGGGCGTCGTGGGTGAGGTCTTCAGCGTCGGCGGTCTGGAGTCGTTTCCAGCGGGCCCATTGGTTGAGAATTGACGCGGCGCGGGCGGCGAAGTCTGACCATGCCTGAACGTCGCCCGACTGGACACGACGCAGCATTCCCAGAGAGGTATCGAGCTGGAGGGTGTTCAAGGCAGGCCTCGGAACCACGTTGAAGGTTGGGTTTTGGTGGGGTGCAGAGGGCCGACGGGCGGGTCAAACCTATAAGTTTTTGCACCAAATTCAACTCAAAATCGCGCCACGGGGCACGAAAGCGGCTGAAAAAAAGCATCGTCCGGAAGATTCTTCCCGGCTGACGCTGCTTTTCAGAAATTTTTTATGTTTCAGCACGATGTCCGCAGCATACTTGTTACGGGTGGCACAGATTCCGGCAACGAGGCTCAAATGCGCGTTCTGAAGGGGAGCGGATGACAACCGGCGGCGGCCCACAGTCTGAACAGCCGCGCTGGCTTGTGCAGGACGCTGCACGACTGGCGGACGTGGAGCATAAGCACGGCCGCATTCGCGAGCTGCTGCGGGCCGTCGGCGCCGACGCTGTGCTGCTCCAGGACCCCGCCAATTTGTCCTGGTTTACCGCCGGTGCCGACCTCAGCCGCAACGTGCCGGACGGCTGTCAGACCAGCATTTTCGTGACGGAAGACGCACGGGTGTTCGCCACCAATGCTGTGGATTCGGCCCAGCTGTTTGAGCGGGACGCGTTTGGGCTTGGATTTCAGCTGAAGCAGCGGGAGTGGTTTCAGCCGCACAGTGGGCTGGTGGAGGATCTTTGCCGGGGCCGGCGAGTGCTCTGCGATGGACCGCTCCCTGGCACCCGACCTGCCGCTCGCCCGCTGCAGGCTTTGAGGCTGCCCCTGACAGCGCTTGAAACACACCGCCTGCGGCAGCTTTGCCGAGTGCTGGTGCATGCTGTCGAAGTCACCTGTGGCCAGCTGCGTCCTGGCACGACTGAGGCGGCGACGGCCGGTGAAATCAGTCACCGGCTGATTCGCCGCACGGTGATGCCGGTGCGGATTCAGGTGTGCGCGGACGGGCGGAATCGCCGCTACCGGCATTGGGGGTACGGTGAGGACCCGATTTGTGATTACGCATCAGTCTCCTGCATCGCTCGCCGCTGGGGCCTGCACGCTGCGGTCAATCGCACGGTGTGTTTTGGTGAAGTTCCGCGGGAGCTGGCGGCTGCTCACCAGCAGGCTGCGCTGGTGCATGCGACCGGTTTGCACTTCAGTCGTCCCGGAGAAACCCCTGCGGCCGTCTGGACGCGAGTGCGGCGGATTTACGAGAAATTCGGCATGCCCTCGGAATGGCTGCTGGCCGATCAGGCTGATCTCCTGGGATATCGGCCGTCGGAGCATCTGTTTCTGCCGTCTTCTGAACTGCTGCTGCAGCCCGGGATGGTGGTGTTCTGGCATCCGAGTGTGGGTGCTGCGATGCCTGGGGACACGTTGCTGCTGGGAAGCCAGCGCAGCGAGTTTCTGACGGAGTCGACGGTCTGGCCGGAGCTGCGTGTTCATGTGCGGGGGCAGGAATGGCGGTGCAGCGGCATTCTTTGTCTGGAGCGGCAGGGTGTTCAGGACGAGCGATCGGGGGAGTCGCTGGAAAGTGACCCTGCGGGGCTGGAGTTTCCGCAAAATCATCCCGAACCTGCTCGGTTGGAATCGGTCTGGGAACTTGACCCGGCAATTGTCAGAATGCTCCGACCATAACTTCCTGCCCCGTGCTGCGGCGGCTTCTCTTTCCCGGCGGCGTGTTGCCATGACCATTTCGATACCCGAATCCGAACTCTCCTTCAGCTATGCTCGCAGCGGCGGGCCCGGCGGGCAGAACGTGAACAAGGTCTGTTCGAAGGCGATCCTGAGCTGGGACATCGGTGCGACTGCGGCGATCTCACCGGACGTGCGGGACCGTTTTCTGCGGCGCTACGCGCGGCGGATTTCGAAAGAGGGGATCGTACAGATCACCAGCCAGCGTTTTCGGGATCAGGGGCGTAATGCCGCTGCCTGCCGCACAAAGCTGCTGGAACTGATCGCCACCGTGGAAGCTCCTCCGGTCCAGCGCAAAGTGACTCGTCCGACCAGCGGTGCCCGACAGCGGAGACTGGCGGACAAGAAACAGCAGTCGGCCCGCAAGGCCTTTCGCCGCAAACCCGGGGCCGAGGGCTGATATGAGCTTGTGAGCGGCTCGGTATTCCGTCAGGATATTGTCCGCAGGGGCCTGCAGCCACCAGGCCGCAGTCACCACCAAATTCTCCTTCAGGGTCCAGGTTCATGTCCGCGCAGGTCTTATCCATTTACCGCTCGATGCAGCTGATCCGCCAGACGGAAGAAGAACTGGCGCGCTGTCATCAGCAGGGACTCATCCATGGAGCCTGCCACACCTACGTCGGCCAGGAGGCGATTGCGGCGGGTGTTTGTCATTCGCTGACGCCTCGCGACAGTGTTTTCAGCACCCATCGTGGGCATGGGCATGCACTGGCCAAGGGCCTGCCGCCGGCGGAACTGATTGCGGAGCTGTTCGGGCGTGAGACGGGCTGTTCGCGGGGACGGGGTGGTTCCATGCACCTGTTCAGTCCTGAACTTGGCATGATGGGAACCAGCGGTATCGTGGGGCCCTGCATTCTGCAGGCCTGCGGCGGCGGCTACAGTTCGCGGATCCTGAAGAATCAGACCGTTGCGGTGGCTTTCTTCGGTGACGGGGCCGTGAATAACGGAGCCTTCCACGAGGGCCTGAACATGGCCTCCATCTGGAAGCTGCCGGTGCTCTTTATCTGCGAAAACAACCAATACGCCACGGAAGTTCCCTTCAGTTATTCCAGCGGAAATCCCGGGGTTGGCAGTCGTGGAGCGGCGTATGGCCTGCCGGGTTTCGAGGTGGATGGCAATGACGCGCTGGCGATTGCCGAACTGGCCGCCGCGGCCGTTGCCAGGGCGCGTGCCGGCGCAGGTCCCACGCTCATCGAATGTCGCACCTACCGAACTCGCGCCCATTCCGAGGGCATGGGCGACTTCACCTATCGCACCCGGGAAGAAGTGGAACTCTGGAAAACTCGCTGCCCAATCCTGCGTCTGCGAACTGCTCATCCGCAGCTGGCCGCGGAATTTGACGCCATTGATGCGGCGGTTCGCGACGAAGTGCGGCAGGCTCGCGAAGCCGCCACCACCGCCGCTCCGCCCGCTCCCGAACATGCGGCTCTGCACGTGTATTCGTCCCGCCGCCCGGCAACGGCTGCCGCGACCGAACCGGCCCCCGGCGACCGACAGCTGACATTTGGTCAGGCCACCCTTGAAGCGCTCAGCCAGGCGATGGCTGCCGATCCGACAATCTTCGTGATGGGTGAAGGCATCGGCAAACGTGGCGGCAATTTTGTGACCACAAAGGGACTCTACGAACTCTACGGCCCGGAAAGACTTTGCGATACGCCCATCTGCGAACGCGGCTTTGTAGGCTTGTCCTGCGGCGCTGCAATGACCGGCACCCGCCCGGTGATCGACTTTATGTTTGCCGACTTTGTGCTGGATTCCGTCGGAGAAATTGTCAATCAGATTGCCAAGATGCAGTACATGTCCAGCGGCCGACTGAGCATGCCGGTGCTGCTCCGCGGATGCATCGGCATCGGACATTCTGCCGCCACACATCACTCCGGAAGCTATCACGCTCTGTATGGCCAGGTGCCCGGACTTCGAGTGGCCGTGCCGTCCAGTGCCTATGACGCCAAAGGACTGCTGCTCCGAGCACTCCGCTGCGACGACCCGGTGATGTTTCTGGAACATCGGGAACTGCTGAATTCACGCGCTGCTGTGCCTGCCGAAGCTTATGAGATTCCGTTTGGCAGGGGACGACTGGTCGAGTCCGGAACAGACGTGACTGTGGTGGCCCTCGCTCGGATGGTGCACCTCGTTCGCAACCTGCTCCCCGAACTCGCTCAGTCCGGCATCTCCGTCGAACTCATCGATCCCCGCACCGTCTCGCCTCTCGATTCTGAGCTGATTCTGGAGTCGGTCAGGAAGACCGGAAGACTGCTGATTGTCGAAGAGACACCTGCGGCTTTTGGCCTGGGTGCTGAAGTGGCCGCGCGGATTGCCGATGCCGGCTTCGATTACCTGGATGCACCCATTCGACGCCTGAATGGTGTCTTCGCACCGACGCCCTACAGTCCGTCGCTGGAAGCCGCCGTCATTCCGTCCACCGCAGACATCGCTGCCGCTGTCCGGGAACTTGCAGCCGAATAGCCGCGTTTCTTCCAATCCACAAGCTCCAACCCCCGATTTCCCCAGATGCCAACTCCCATCACAATTCCGCGCCTTGGCTGGTCCATGGAAGAAGGCACATTCGCCGGCTGGCAAAAACAGCATGGTCAGTTGATTCGCCGTGGTGATGTGCTGTTTGAGCTGGAGGGTGAGAAGGCGGTTCAGGAGATTGAGGCGATCGATGAAGGCACGCTGCATATTCCGGCCGATGGCCCACAGCCCGGCGCGGTGCTCAAGGTCGGAGCAACCATCGGCTATCTGCTTGCAGCCGGCGAAACGCTGGCAGCCAGCGCCGCAGATGCCGGCAGCAGTGATTCGGGTGACGCCGTGGAAACGTCTGCGGATCCGCAGTCAGCGCCCGCGGCCGCGCCTTCCGTACGACGGCTGGCCCGGGAGCTGCAGGTGCCCCTGAATGCGGTGCAGGGAACAGGACGCGGCGGAAGAATCACCGAAGATGACGTGCGGCAGGCGGCAGCATCGCCGGCGCCCGCTGCCGCGATATCTGCGGCGGAGAGTCCTGCCGCCGCGGGCCGCCACCGCCCCACAGCAACTCCGCGCGCTCGAAAGGCAGCCGCAGCGCTCTCCATCGACTGGCGAATGGTCACCGGCACCGGCCGCAACGGTCGAATTCGCGAACGGGATGTCCTCGCAGCTGCAGCCCCGACATCCGGAACGCCCTTATCAGCCTCGGATTCGGCACTCTGGAAACCTCTGCAGGGCCGGCGGGCCGTGATTGCCCGGCGGATGAAGGACAGCCGGGATCGCACCGTTCCGGTGACCCTCACCGCTCGCGCCAATGCTGCGTCGCTGGTGAATCTCCGCAATCAGTTTCGCTCGGCAAAGCTTGAGCCGGTGCCGGCCTACCATGACATCCTCGCGAAGCTCACCGCCGAGTGTCTCGTGGCCCATCCCCAGCTCGCTGCTCGACACGACCGTGGGGGCCTGCTGCTGCCCGACCTGCAGCATCTCCATCTGGGCCTCGCCGTGGACACTCCGGACGGCCTGATCGTCCCGGTGCTCCGCGATATCCGCAAACGAAGCCTGAGCAGCCTTGCGATGCACTCCGCAGACTGCATCGCCCGTGCCCGCAGCGGACGACTCACTGCCGCCGATCTCGAGGGATCCGTGTTCACACTGTCGAGTCTTGGCAGTCTGGGAGTGGAAACGTTCACACCCGTCATTAATTATCCGGAGACCGCCATTCTCGGCATCGGCGCCATCCGTTCGGTCCCGGTGGTGCTGGAAGGTGACCGGATCGGCGTCGGTCAGGAGCTGGTGCTGAGTCTGACATTTGATCACCAAACCATCGACGGTGCCCCCGCAGCTCGATTTCTGCAGGACCTGATCCACGCCGTCGAAAACCCCGCCGCAAAGCTCCTCAGCACACCAGCCATGTGAAGGCCAGTTCGCCGCCGGGGTTTGCGCGAGAGAGGGGAGTGTAGAAAATGGAGAGGAGACGGGGGCGTAGAAGTGAGAAGGCGCCGTGATGAGCCGCCTGGCGGCAGCCTGCGGGTAAAGTGCGCTGTGCGAGTGAGAAGTGAGAAGTGAGAAGTGAGAAGGCGTCGCGCATGAGCCGCTTGGCGGCAGCCTGCGGGTAGAGAGTGCTGGCAACGCGCTGCTGACGCCGCGGGCAGGGATGCGCACGTGGGTGCGGAAGATCAATCGGGGGCTTCCGCCCGTCCGCTCAGGGGCGGCAGGGTTGCGCACCAAGGTGCGAAATCGTAACCGGGGGCTTCCGCCCGTCCGCTCAGGGGCTGGCAGGGGTGCGCACGAGGGTGCGGAGGCGTAACTGGGGGCTTCCGCCGCGCATGAGCCGCCTGGCGGAAGCCTGCGGGTAAAGAGTGCTGGCAACGCGCTGCTGACGCCGCGGGCAGGGATGCGCACCAAGGTGCGGAAGTGTAACCGGGGGCTTCCGCCCGCCCGCTCAGGGGCGGCAGGGGTGCGCACCAGGGTGCGAAATCGTAACCGGGGGCTTCCGCCCGTCCGCTCAGGGGCTGGCAGGGGTGCGCACGAGGGTGCGGAGGCGTAACTGGGGGCTTCCGCCGCGCAT
>JBEAUF010000205.1:0-5093 GCA_041161565.1 Planctomycetota bacterium
CCACAAAAACAGCCCGGTCAGCAGCAGTACAATCGTCCAGCAGGCCGCCGTCTCCACCAGATTTGACCCCCGGTCCCCCATCAGCAGTTCTCCATGCAGCCGAAAGACGAATCGCATCACCCGATCGTCTTCTGGAATCCAGCCCAGTACCTGCAAAGTTGTCGGATGTACGTAAGTACGAATCGCTCGCTCCCCGTCTCGAACCGTCACTCGCAACGCACTGTCCGGGGACTGCTGGAGTTCGCAGCTGACAAACGATGATCCCGGAAACGCCGCGATCGCAGCCGCAATCTGTCGCGAAACAGGTTGCGGCTGACCCTGCACATCCAGCCCGTCATATTCCCGCTCAGACCACGCTTCCATCTGCGGTCGAAACAAGTACACACTCCCCGTCAGCGACAGGATGATCACAAACGGCAAACACACGAGCCCCGCATAAAAATGCCAGCGCCAAACAGTACGGTATTCGGGCCAAAAGCTTCGCATCACGTTCTATTTTCCCTGACTGTCAACAAATAACACGGTCCGCTGCCGGTGAATTCACGGAGTACACCCGGACAGACATGAGCACGCCCCGAAATCCACGCAGCAGCGGCCGTGTATTCCCCTCAGAAATCACTGACCACTTCACCGCCATTGCGACTGTGCAGCGCCCGATGAACATAAGTATCGATGTTGTCACTTAACAGCCGCACGGAACCGTCAGTCAGCAACACCTGGGCTCCACCCGTGTGCCAGCTCCGCGGCCCGAAAAAGCCCGTGAAGTGCACAACAACATCCGGGATTTTGCTGTTCGGAGTTGTATAGCCATTTGTCAGTGTGCTCACTGCGCCGGAATGGGCCCAGGACACTCCGCGGCCCCGCAACGCAGTGCTTGAAGACCCGCGCCACGCTGTCTTCTGTGGCCAGATCAACGATAAATCCGGATTGATTATCACCCCTCCCGGACCGTTCACCCAGCCACCCCCGGAACCGGAGAGCCCGGGAACTGCCAGCAAATTTGCACTCACCCCGGAAGATCCATTCAGTGTCATCTGGTAGTTGAACTTTGGAAGACCTCCGGCCGCCAGTGTCACATCAGGCCCCACGCTGCGGATCGATTCGCTCATGCACACCGTGCTCGATGTCCCGTCAGTCACGTCACGCATCCGCACACTGGAATTCTCAAAAACCACACCGTCCGTGGGCCAGCGCAAATCGTAACTGGTGTCCTTCCCGCTGCCGTAACTGAGCATGTAATTCACCCCCGCGTACGCCGCTCCGCCAGCGCCCTGATTGATCGCCGGAGCCGGATCACTGGGGCACAGCATCACCTGCAGCGGTGTCGCAAAAGCAACCGCAAAACGCGGGTTGGGAACCAGATTGTTAAACGGTCCAGTGAACGCCGGCTGAGTGAAGTCAAGCAGGTTCAGGAGGTTCGCCTGCTCCATATACGGCAGCAGCCTGGCCTGCGGCGAAAATCCCTGAACATTCGGCAGGTAGTTCTGGGCATTCGCCATCGGAAACATGCCAAACGTTCCCTCGTAATTATGCAGCGCCAGCCCAAACTGCTTCAAATTGTTGCGGCAGGATGTCCGCCGGGCCGCCTCCCGCGCCTGCTGAACGGCAGGTAACAACAGAGCCACCAAAATCGCGATAATCGCTATCACAACCAGCAGCTCAATCAGTGTAAATCCACGCGCACGACCATTTGTTGACATGTACACAACTCCCCGTGGCAGCAGCGGACAGAATCCGCGCCGACTGCGTTCAGGATGCAGCACACCGAAAGCACCCTCAGCAGGGCACCCGGTACAACGGTTGCTCTTTCGCACTTAACCTCTGCCACGAACTCACCACGTCTTCGCGGGAGCTGCGATCGCCAGGAGGCGCGATCGACCAGGGCAGGGCAGGCGCAACCAAAATCACAGCAGCAGACAATCGAATGCGCTGTGAGGCCTTCAAACGCCGCTGATGCGCGGCGGAGGCACAGGGGGCTGCAATACGGCATCCGGAAGCCTCTCAGACTGCACAGCCAAGTAATCCGGAAGCTGATCAACGCTCTCCATCTGCGTAGCCTGCGGAAGCATCATTGTTGACATGACCGCCATCACGAGACTGACGCCGCGGCACTGCAAAGCCTGAACTGTCGACACCAGCTTCACTGCAACACTGCCGCGATCACAACAGTCCGACGCGGCCCGCCGGGAACCGGCAGACTTCGAGCAGCAGGCGGATGCATCCTCAGTCTCAGCGTGTCCGAAGAACGCAAGGAAAGCCGAAAACAGCCCGTTAAGTTCCGTCGCGCACGCAGAAGTCTGCCCGGTCGACAGATCTTCACGCAGCCCGACACCCGGGGCCTGCTGCTGCCGACGCTCCTGATCCGCAGCGGCCAGAACGTGCTCTGGAACTTCAACATCGTTTTCAACTGCCCATGCCAGCTTTTGCGAGTTGGTCATGCAACAGCATTGATTCCAGCAGTCCTCTGCAGTGCGGCAGCCACAGGGCCTGCTCATACAGGGAAAGGGAACAGAATCATCCTTACCCGATGTGCGGGAACCAAACTTCAGATTCGCCACAGGCACTGGAAACACGAAAAATCCGCAGAGGGTAACCATCAGCAACGCTGACACCCTGCGGAAAGTTCGTTGTTTCGTGCGCCGTTTCAGAATCACAGGAGTCCCTGCCTGAATGCCAGGTCTACGAATGAAACAACGGGGACAGTTTTTCTGCCGCAAAGTTCACTGCTTCATTGTGCGTCGACTGAACTGCAAATTCAACGCCGGTTGCGGCTGGCCTGCCGAATTTGGCACCTGCGAAGAATGCTCTGCCGAGTTTATCGGCGATTGGCATTTTCGCAACAGCGTTGACTGCCGTTCCCATGCTGGCACTTGCATCCTGTTCCGGAGCCGACACAATAAGGACTCCTCCTGACCTGTTTTCAGTCCCTGCCCCCCGCCCACCTTCACGGAATACCCACATGACCGCGCAGCAACCATCCGCTCTCTCGGCTCGCTCCGGTCATGAAGGCAGCCCGCCTGAAACTGTACGCAACAGCGATGGTGAGGTTGTTCTGGCAAATCAACCCGGCACTCCGCACATGCCACCATGGACCGTTGCGGAACTTCCGAAGCCCCCAATCTTCGCATGGAATAAATTGCTGCTGATGGTGGGGCCCGGACTGGTGATGGGCGGAGCAGCCATCGGGGGCGGAGAATGGCTCACCGGGCCCGCCGTCACAGCTCGCTACGGCGGTGCTCTGCTTTGGCTGGCAACCCTCAGCGTCGTGTTTCAGGTCATTTACAATGTGGAAATCAGCCGCTACACCCTTTACAGCGGTGAACCAATCTTCACAGGAAAATTCCGAATCGCCCCACACCCGCTGTTCTGGGTGGCCGTCTACCTCGTCCTCGACTTCGGCTCCATCCTTCCCTACCTCGCATCCAACGCCGCCATTCCACTGGGAGCGCTGATTCGCGGAAAGATCCCCGACCCAGTCACCGACGGTACGCTCCTCAAAACGCTCGGCTGCATCATTTTCGTCTCCGTGTTCATCCCTCTCTGCATCGGCGGCAAAGTCTACAACTCCATCCGCGCGATCATGTATTTCAAACTCGTCTTCGTACTGACATTTCTGATCTACCTCGCCATCATGTACTCCACCGCTGACACCTGGAAAGAAATTGGCACCGGGTTCCTCAAGTTCGGCAATGTGCCAGTCAAGCCCGCTGAAGACACCAACGAAAACGGGACGCAGGACCCGGACGAAGAGCCCCATCAGAATATTGACAACGCCTTTTCCGCATGGCTCAACGGTCGCAGCCTTGCCTTCGATATGTCGCTTCTCGGATTTCTCGCCTCCATGGTGGCCATCTCCGGAAATGGCGGCCTGACCAACACTCCCATCAGCTCCTTTACTCGTGATCAGGGCTGGGGTATGGGACGACATGTCGGTGCCATTCCGAGTATGGTCGGCGGGCACGCCATCGAACTTTCCCACTCCGGTAAAGTCTTCATCCCGGGCCCGGAATCCCGGGCCAGCTGGCGCGGCTGGATGGCACACGTCAGCCGCGAACAATACCTCGTCTGGCTACCGGCCTGCTTCATCGGTCTGGCCCTCCCCAGTATGCTCTCAGTCCAGCTCCTTCCCCGAGGCACAAATCTCAGCGACAAATGGCTCGTGGCCAGCATGACCGCCGGAAGTGTTCGCGATGTCGTGGGCACCGAGTGGGGACAGACATTCTGGTACCTGACACTTTTCTGTGGTTTCCTGATCCTCGCCAGCAGTATGGTCACCACAGCAGACGGCGTTCTTCGACGCTGGGTCGATGTTTTCTGGACGGCTGTACCCTTTCTCCGACAATGGGATCCCAGACACATTGGCAAACTCTACTTCGGAGTCCTCTGTGCCTATATGTTCGTTGGGCTGGCGATGCTGCTGCTTGTTCGTGGTGATGTTCTGCTCACCACCGCCACCGGCATGATGTACAATTACGCCCTGGGCTGCAGCTGCCTGCACACACTCGTCATCAACACCACACTGCTCCCGCGCGAACTTCGCCCCCGACTCTGGCAACGTATCGCACTCGTACTCGGAGCTCTGTTCTTCCTGACCATCGGGATCCTCGCGACCATCGCCGAAGCCCCCAAACTGAAGAAGGAATACGATAAACTGTTCAGCTCAAATCCAGCACCCGCTGCAACTCCGAACGCCTCGGAAAACTCGCCTCCGGAACCCGCCACCCGGGCCAGATAAACCAGCGAAATCACAGCCGCTCAT
Organism: Planctomycetota bacterium; assembly: GCA_041161565.1. Taxonomy (GTDB): domain Bacteria; phylum Planctomycetota; class Planctomycetia; order Planctomycetales; family Planctomycetaceae; genus SXXK01. The sequence continues at coordinate 4,760 of JBEAUF010000205.1, forward strand.
CCTTTCGGTGCCCCCAACACACGTGCTGCATAAACCAGCTGTCCGTGCCGCTTCGGCCTCACCCCAGGACCACTCGTCGTGACACCGCCTGCCGCGATGGACCAGCCTTCCCACAGCATTCAACTGCAGCTGAGCTCCTTCTGCCTCTCCGTCGGCAGTCGATCGCTTCTTCTGAACGCCTCCGCCAGCTTCCAACCCGGTGAACTCACTCTCATCCTCGGTTGCAGCGGAATTGGAAAATCACTCTTTCTGCGCGTCCTTGCCGGACTGATTCCCCCCGAACATCCTACGATCCACTGGTCCGGCTATCTGCAGTTCATTGACTCCACTGCAA
>JBEAUF010000210.1:0-20448 GCA_041161565.1 Planctomycetota bacterium
TGTGCATTCCATGGCCTGCATGCAGACTTTGGGGTAATGAATGAGAGAGAGCGTACGGGGCCCTCAACGGGTTTTTTGGTCTTTGAGTTTTCTCGCTGTCGTGCTTCGAGGTTTCGAGCGGGTGGCTCGCGAGGCGGCTTTGGCAGTGGCGACGTGGGCAGCTGCTGGCTGTTGTGGCGCTGGCGCGGCACTTCGATGGGGTAAAACCAGTTTGAGGCTGAACAGGGCAAGGGTTCCGGAATCCTCTCGTGCCATATCCTGAATCTTTAGTGTCCATTGGCCTGTGCATGGTTTTCCAGCGAATGCTGCGAGCGCGGGAGTGCTTGCGGAGTCGAAAGACCGATTGAGTTCCCTCTGGTTTCCGCCGGATCGATTCCAAAGCACTATTTCTCCGTTTGCGGAACTTCCCGGCGGCAGGAGTTTGATCAGCAAGTCACCGATGTAGGAATGTTTTAGCTGGACACCGACTTCGATTGCGGCAACCGGTGTCGGGTCCGCGACATCGAGTTGAAAGCTGACCGTTTGCAGATCGGGAAGGGGGGCATCGAAGCGCCTTTGCACCAACACCGTGTTCTGGGGCTGCGGAGCAGCCAGTTGGACGGCTCTTGCGGCGTTCAATCTGCCGTACCCATAGAAGGCACTGTGCCCGGCAGCATTGTACTGACCTGCCTGCGGATCAATGCGATCGCAGCAGTTTTTCAGCACTTCGCGGACTTCATGCCACTTGAGTTCAGGGTTGACAGCGAGCACGAGTGCTGCAACTCCAGCGGCACCGGGGCAGGCACTTGAGGTGCCGCTGAAGCTGTTGGTGTACATGCCGGCGGCGTCGCCGTAGGCGACATTGCCGGGGTTATAGCCGGCAGACCCGGATCGATCAGTGGTCCAGATCCCGGCAGTTAACGGAGCTGGGTGGGAGAATGGCACATGGCCGAAGTCACCGCTGGGGAAGCAGCACCAGATTGCCGGTCCAAAATCGCTGTACACACTGCGACGCCCTGTGTCATTGCAGGCTGCGACGGCGATAACTGACGGAAAACTGGCATAGCCATCGTTCTGAACGGGCTCATTACCATTTCCGGCGGCGAAGAATACCACTGTGCCTTTGCCACCTCGTCCTTTAGTCAGTGCATAGTCGATGGCAGCACGAGTGCTGGCAGGAATCGGAAATATAGCACTGTGAACAGGGTCGGACAGGTTGTACCATTTTCCATCAGGGGGCCCCCAACTGCAGGAGATCACGTCAGCGCCATTATCGGCTGCCCAGCGAAACGCCTCGGCTTCAGCAATCGACCCCAGTCCGGAGCGGAGTCGGATAGGCATCAGCCTTGCCTTCGGTGCGACACCGGACGCCCCGGCCACACCGTCGGCACAGGCCACTCCGGCGCATGCTGTACCGTGACTTTCCCGGGAGGATCGAGGGCTTGGGTCACTGGTTTTTAGGGTTGCATCGTAGGGTGCAACAATCTTGCCGACACTGGAAAACTCTGCGTGGCTGATATCGACGCCGTCATCAATGACGGCAATTATCGTGCCCTGGCCCTCAGTGATTGCGTGGGCGTCTGCAACTGCAGCGTGGGAATTGATGTTGATACCATTCACGACCGCCGGGGCAAGATGCCACTGCTGTGGCGCGATGGTTTTGTGAGACCTCTCGAGGACTAATTCCGGGTGGCAGTACTCAACATCAGTGCGTTCCAGGAGCTGGCTGGCGATTCCGAAAACCGCCTGGCCGGTTCCGGCAGGAGCAGCGGCGAAGAAGGAATTGGTGGCGAATGTCAACTCGTGCTTGATGGTCAGGGAAGCTTCACGCAGTACCTGACGGCAGTCGTCGATATCCGCTGAGTCAATGAATTTGATAAAGAAGTTTTCAGTGTAGATCACCGGTACAACTCCGGTGATATCCGTCAGTACGCCACCTGCAAATTCGACATCGGGTAATGATCGAATTGCGGACTTGCGGTCATCGAGGGAACGGGAGTTGCCCTCGGCAGGGATCCTGAGAACTTCGACGCCCGCCTCAACAAATCGTAACTCCACCGCCAGGTCTTCAATTTCTGCGTTGGCAGGTGCAGGAACCGGACCGGCAGTTCGCAGAGATCGTCGACTGCGCGTTCGCACGACGATCAGTTCGGGACTTTGAATGAGTTCTATTGCCGGTTCAGTCTTAGTGCCGAGACGTACCTGAGGCATGCCGGGTTCTCCTGGTGAATGGAAATGGTGCGAAGGCCAGAGCAATGAGCGACAGGAGCGCAACGCCCCAGCCTACGAGTCGTGGAATTCAAAAGCAAGTTATTGATGTTAAAAAAACAGATTGTTTGAGCTGTTATTGTTGATGTGGAAAGATAATTTTGAGACAGCAGGTGGCTATACGGAGCAAAATCGCTGAGTCTGCTAAATGGGTTCATCCGTGTTTCGTGCGGATCTGGTATGATTCCGTTTTTTGGATGGGGTTCCCATGCAGGATCGAGAACTGAACGAGGAGATTCCTAAATTGAAGAGCCCGTGGTCGGTGTCGCAGGTGACTCTTGATTAGGAGCAGCAGCAGGTGGATGTGTTTGTGGAGCATCCTTCCGGCACAAAATTCTGTTGTCCTGAGTGTTCAGAGACATTGCCTTGCAATGACCATACTTCCGAGCGGCAGTGGTGGCACCTTGACAGTTGTCAGTTCAGGACTCTGCTGCTTGCCCGTATTCCGCGAGTCAATTGTCCTCATCATGGAGTGAAGCAGGTTCAAGTGGCATGGGCTGCAATGGGCAGGCGGTTCACGATTCTCTTCGAGCGATTTGCCATTCAGGTCCTGCTGGCGACTCAAACCGTCACTGGCGCGATGAGTATTCTGCGGACGAAATGGGGCCGACATGGTCGATTGTGGAACGTGCCGTTGCGAGGGGCAAAGAACGAAAAGAATCTCAGGCTGTGCCTCGACTGGGGATCGACGAGAAGGCATGCTTCAAGGGACAAAGCTACATCACTCTGCTCTATAATCCGGACATGAGTGCCGCGTATGTCAAGGCGGCAAAGCACGTCATTCCTCTGGCGGAAAACAAGATTGTGCACGATCGATTTCACGTGATGCAGATGGCGACGAAGGCTGTGGACAAAGTACGTCGTGGAGAGCATCGCCAACTCATGAGCGACGGCGATGATTCTCTGAGCAAAACGAAGTACGTCTGGTTGACGAGCTTCGAGATTCTCACGGAGAAACAGCAAACGCATCTTCGATGCGGCATACGCTCGTCAACTCCAGACCGGAAAGGCATGGGCGTACAAAGAAATGCTCCGCGATCTCTGGGGCCAGAACACCGCTGCGTCAGCGACCACTTTTTTTAATGACTGGTACCGGAGAGTGATTCACACAAAGCTCGGGCTGCTGAAGACCGTGGCGAAATCCATCAAGGAGCGTCTCAGGAATGTTGTGAGTTACTGCACTCACAAAATTACCAACGCCGTAGCTGAAGGGATGAACAGCAAAATCATGTCCATCAAACGACGCGTTGGCGGCTTCAGAAACCGCGAGAACTTCAAAACAGCAATCTTCTTCTACTGCGGTGGTCTCAGTCTGGACCCACAATAATCCCGGATGGACCTCAGCGGCATCCTGCATGATACCCGCCTGCAGCGTGCCCAGGGACGTTCGCACACGCGTGCTGCCGGGCGAGGTGCTGACGTGAGAAGCGATGAAAATGCGGGCGACGAAGCCGTCGTTCCCGGGCCCGACTGGTGATAAAGAGGGCTTGCCATACGGTTGTATGGCAAGCCTCCGGAAGTCGTCTGCGGTCAAATCGTTTTGGATCGATCAGCGACGGTCATGGAACACGACACTCGATCCATTTCGGACTGCTGGTGCGAGGTCGAATCGATCCAGATTCATCACTCTGGTCCATGCCAAAACAAAGTCCTGCACGAATTTTTGTTCACCGTCGTGGCTGGCGTAGACTTCCGCGATGGCTCGCAGTTGTGAGTTCGAGCCGAATACCAGGTCGACGCGAGTCGCGGTCCATTTGACATCACCCGTCTTTCGGTCCCGCCCTTCGAAGAAGTGCTCGCAAACGGGTGACTTCTGCCAGGTGGTGTGCATGTCGAGCAGGTTGACGAAGAAATCGTTGGTCAAGGTTTCGGGACGCCTCGTGAGGACACCCAGTTGGGTGAGCGGACCGCTGCCGGAATTTGTGCCTAAAACCCGCATGCCTCCGATCAGTGCCGTCATTTCCGGGGCCGACAGGTTGAGCAGCTGAGCACGATCAATCAGGAGCTCTTCAGCAGGACGATCAATTTCCCGTGCCGCATAGTTACGGAACCCATCCGATTTTGGTTCCAGCACGGCAAAGGAAACCACATCGGTCATTTCCTGCGTGGCATCAGTCCGCCCCGGATGGAACGGAACCTGGACTTCGTGCCCGGCTTTCCTGGCCGCTTGTTCGATGGCGGCAGCACCTGCCAGAACAATGAGGTCGGCCAGTGAGATTTGCTTACCGCTCGTTTGTGAGCGGTTGAAGTCTTTCTGGATTTTTCCCAAAGTCTGCAGCACCTTCGCGAGCCTGGCGGGCTGGTTGATTTCCCAGTCTTTTTGGGGAGCCAGGCGAATGCGAGCACCGTTGGCTCCGCCGCGTTTATCGCTGCCGCGGAATGTTGAGGCCGAGGCCCAGGCTGTTGAAACGAGATCGGAGACGGAGAGGCCGGACGCCAGCACTTTGGCTTTCAGGGCTGCCACTTCGGGAGCTTCAATCAATTTGTGATCGACCACCGGCACCGGGTCCTGCCAGAGCTGCGGTGGGGCAACTTCGGGGCCGAGCAGCCGTGATGTCGGTCCCATGTCGCGGTGTGTCAACTTGTACCAGGCTTTCGCGAATGCTTCGCGAAACTCTTCCGGGTTCTCATGGAAACGGCTCGAAATCCTGCGATAGTCAGGGTCCATTCGCAGGGCCATATCGGTGGTGAACATCATCGGTGCGTGTGATTTTTGGGGGTCATGGGCATCCGGGACTGTCCCCTTCGCAGCGGGATCAGTGGGGGTCCATTGCCACGCACCTGCGGGGCTCTTCACCAGATCCCATTCGTAACCAAAGAGATTTTCGAAGTAGTTGTTGGACCACTGCGTCGGTGTCGATGACCAGGCTCCTTCCAACCCACTGGTGATGGTGTCACCGGCGTTTCCCTCGCCGAATTTGTTTTTCCAGCCGAGTCCCTGTTCTTCGATGGATGCCCCTTCCGGGGCAGGGCCGACATGATCGGCACCGGCGGCACCATGTGCCTTTCCAAACGTGTGTCCGCCAGCGATCAGTGCTACCGTCTCTTCGTCATTCATACCCATGCGAGCAAACGTCTCGCGGATATCTTTGGCTGCATCCAGAGCACTCGGCTTGCCATCAGGGCCTTCCGGGTTGACGTAGATCAGGCCCATTTGCACGGCTGCGAGGGGCTTTTCGAGCTGCCGATCTCCGCTGTAACGCCTGTCACCCAGCCATTCGCTTTCCGGTCCCCAATAGATGTCTTCCTGTGGTTCCCAGACATCCTCACGACCACCGGCGAATCCAAACGTTTGGAAGCCCATCGATTCCAGAGCCACGTTGCCCGTCAGGACCATCAGGTCGGCCCAGGAGATTCGGTGCCCGTACTTCTGCTTGATCGGCCAGAGCAGCCGACGGGCCTTGTCGAGATTGGCGTTATCCGGCCAGCTATTCAGCGGGGCGAAGCGCAGCGTCCCATACCCGGCACCGCCACGACCATCACCGACGCGATACGTCCCGGCGCTGTGCCAGGCCATGCGAATAAACAGCGGCCCGTAATGGCCGTAGTCAGCGGGCCACCAATCCTGCGAGGTCGTCATCAATTCTCGCAGGTCTTGCTTCAGGGCCTTCAGGTCGAGCTTCTTAAATTCCTCGGCGTAGTTGAAGTTTGCCCCCAGCGGATTCCCGCGCAGAGAATTCTGATGCAGAATAGTCAGGTTCAGTTGATCGGGCCACCAGTCGCTGTTGGACATCGCACCGGCCGCTGTGTGTCGGGCGGAAGCAGGTTGGAGATGTCCAATCACCGGGCATCTTTCCGCAGCTTTCATGGCGTTTGTCTCCTCAGGGTTTGGTTGTGATTGCCGCACAGTCTTGTCGTCTCCGTTTGAAGCACAGATTGGGCTGCTGTTTGGCAGGCAGGCCACCGCAGCAACAATCGTGGCCGCAATTGAGCGGCTCAAAGTTTGCCTGGTCATGTCTTTTCCTCTCGTGTTCCAGAGTCTGAAGGATCATTCCGCCGTTGGCTGGCCAGCTTCCGACGGTTGAATTATTGCTCGCCCACATTCATAATCCCAATGCATTCGACATATACTATTCATGCGTTCCATGCATCATTGGCGGTGAGTGGAAGATGGACCTCGATCAATTGCGATATTTCCTGACGGTTGCAGAGCAGCAGAACTTCACGCGCGCAGCAGAGAAACTGGGAATTTCCCAACCGGCTCTCAGTCGTTCGATACAAAAACTCGAAGACGAACTCGGACAACCAGTGTTCGAGCGAAAGACGCGTACGCTCGCGCTGACCGAGGCGGGTACACTGCTCCAGTCGCGTGCGCAGCAGGTGCTCACGATTCTCGAAGACACAAAAGCAGAAATCACCGATGACGGACAATGTGGCCGCGTGCGGCTCGGAGCGATCCCGACGATCGCTCCGTACTTTCTGCCTGAGGTCCTGCGTCAATTCTCCAGGCAGTTTCCGAAAGCGATTCTGGTCGTGCAGGAGAACACGACGGATAACCTGCTGAAAAGCCTGACACAGGGTGAGCTTGATCTCGCCATCGTTGCTTTGCCAATCCCAGCCAGATATCTCGACGTGGACGAGTTACTTGAGGAGGAGTTGTTACTGGTTCTGCCGACAGATCATCCGCTCGTGGACAAAGAGAAGATTCGGCCGAACGATGTCGAGCCTTTTCCTTTTGTCCTGCTCGATGAAGCCCATTGTTTGTCGGACAACATCGTTTCCTTTTGTCGCCAACGGTCCTTTCAACCCGTGGCTGTCGAGCGGACCAGTCAGTTGGCAATGGTTCAGGAATTGGTTTCCCTCTCGCACGGCGTTTCCATGATTCCCGCGATGGCGCGTAAGGTGGATCAAAGCGACCGCCGTATTTATCGCTCATTTCACGGAAAGAAGCCGACACGCACGGTCGCCGTTGTTTGGAACCCCTACCGATTCCAAAGCCGCCTTATCAAGGTTTTTCGTGAGCATCTGCACCGACGAAAAGGTGGTTCGCAATGATGCGTCGACGCTGTGGCACGAGACCGCCATTCGGTCGCTGAGGATGATTCAATCGGAGCTGAATTCTGCTGCTTCTGAGGCGAAAGGGTCTCAATTGTCGCTCTCCGGGTGCGTGCTGTTGCTGGACAGGTGTGGGCTGTCAGGTAAAGACAGTCCCTCTGTCTGGAGAGCTACCCGGTCCGACGTGGAGATGACGGAAAAAGGGTGGCGGGGGAGATGCGTTGTGAATTTTGTGGGAGGGGTGGGACTGCCTTGATCATTTCGAATCGGGCAACCGGAAGACACCGGGGGCCAGACTACAGACCGTGACATGGATTTGTCGGACGCTTACGTCTGCAAATCGAAGCTCGGCGGAGTGATCAATTGCTACTCGTGCCGGGCGGCATCACGTCGCGGCGTTGAATTTGACACTCTGAGTTCGACAGAAATCAACGTTGGTGTCGACTGCAATTCCCCTGGGTTATTCGACCTCCGTTGATCAGGAAATCTTCGTCCCACATCACCTGACACCATAATTTCCAGCACACTTTCGCAGCTTAGATTGTTCTTACCGGGCGGCGCCCGTGATGATCAAAACCAGAATTAACGGGCAGCTGCAGCTAAATCACGACGCATTTTCCACTCATCAAAAGACAGCACCTTAAACAGCCCATTTTCAGTAACTTCAGTGGCACTTTGGACCTCAAATTCAGCACCGATCCTCGAGACTCTCTCGGCGAGTGCGTCCGGCGGATCTGCGGGAATGCGAAGATCAAAGATCCGTATGCCCTTTCTTTCTGCTACCGCAACATAGCTCCCGTCACTGCTGAAAGCTCCGCCTTTTGCGAAAAATTCCCGGAGCACCATTCCTGTATCAACATCCCAAAGTTTGGTGGGTACATCACTGTATTCCGGACTCGAAGTTAACAGCAGCGATCCATCGTTGTTGATGGCTGCAGAAATAGCGGTACCATCAATGAGGACCTCATCCTGCCGGAATGCCTGAAGCCGGCGCCCGGACTTCGCATCCCACAGGTATGCGAAGTTGTCCCAATGCCACGTCAGCATCGCATCCGCCTGCGGTGCAAAGACCGCTCCGAGCGGCGGCAGGTCATTCGCGGCGGGCCCGAATGCCCGATCATGTGGAAGGGCAGTCTCAAGAATATTGGCTGCCACTGTTCCGTGAAAAACATCTCCGGCGATTGTCAGCGAATGTTTCCCATTTGCAGAAAACGTGAATCCTGAGACGGGCTTGGTGGTCGGGACCTCGCGGATGCGACCGGTACGGAGATCGCACAGCAGAAATCCCGTATTCGCCGCGTTCCAATCAACTGTTTTGGCTTCGTCCCAAACAGCGGCCAGTTTCCCGTCTGGGCTTACAGACGCGAGCGGGGACTCCGGAACTTTCGCCTCACGGCTGCTCAGTGAAATCCGAGCATGCTCGAGTCCAGACTGCGCGTGCAGAACCGTCAGCTCATCCAATGATGTTCGTAGTGTAATCCAGTGTTCGTCACAACCAACAACTGATTTTTCTATATTCCCCGCCTCACGAATTGCTCTGATATTCCCAGTGAGCGGGTCCAGGCCGACCGCTCTGCCAGACATAAACCAAATTATCACTTCATCCTCGTCGGTACTGAACACAAGGTGCCTCAGCCCGCTCGTGTCTTTTAGTCGGACTGCAGCAGGTTCCGGTTGTCGCGGTTGCCATAGCCACACTCCGAGCCTGTCACTCCAGGCAGCCACCCAGGTGCTCTCCTTGCTGAACTGAATGTTCACGGTTGGGACATTGTTGGAACGCAGAAAGTCTACTGGCGTCTCAGCATATGGCAGCAATTCCCCGTCCTGGGAGACAGGGTTCCAGACGCGAACGACTCCATCGGAAGCCCAGCTGACCAGCGACTCTGAGTCACCATTGGGAAAGGCGTTCACAAATGGACGGCGATAGGTTTTGGAGATGCTTTGATGCGAAAGCACTGCGACAGGTAACAGGATAGAACTGTTGTCCTGAGTTGAGACATCCCAGACCTGGATTGCGGCAGCGCCCGCGTTCCAGGTCGCGAGATGGTGGTCTGCATTGAAAAAGACAGCCCCCTCAGATGCTGAGGATCCAGCGATATTCACTTCAGTTGTCGGAGTTCCGGAAGCGGCATTTCTGATGACAAGGTTCTGGTGTGTATTGGAGGATGTCTGGTTTCCCGACAGAAATGCGCAGTCACCAGCGGCGTTAAGTACGCTGAGGTTAATAGTGAATGGAACATCGGCGAATCGCAGAGATTCCTCAGTGCTGTCGCCCGGTTTCCAGAAAACAACTTTGGAGTTGCCGTCAGGCAGGCTGCCACGAATTAGTATGACGTCTCCATCGGCTGAAAACGATGCCCCGCTTGCCGGGACACCGACGCTGATGGATTTCACTCCCTCCACATTGTGCTCCCATAGCCAAACGGTGCCTTGTGTGTCCCATCCAAGAAATCGATTGCGACTGGAAGTGTCGAACACTCCGTCGATCATGCCCGGGAATGTTTGCAGGAGCACTGCGGAGTCCGCGTCCCAAAGTTGCGTTTCATGATTGGTCGTATCGCCGTGGATGGACGAAGGCCGCAAGGCGAGAAGCGGCACATGCTGGTGCGGCAGAGGACGGCAATTCTGCATAGAAATCGGGGTTCGTCGTTCATTCGAAGGCCAACTGACGGTGCTGCCGTCGTCCAGAATCGCAACACCGCGCTGAAGGTCATTCATCACCCAGAGTTGCAGCGCAGACTTCTCTGGCGGCAGCATGATTGGGGCGGCGTATTCACTGCCGTCTAGTCCGGATCGGAAGGAAATTGCTTCAGGCTGTGCTATAACGAAGCGAGAACCATCGTCACTGGCGCGGGCAAGATAAGCATCGCCAACAACAAAAGCTGAATTCAGTTCACCGCTTTCTGAATTCCAGGCAGCGATTCTGCAGTGGTCACGCTCCGATGCGATAATTGACAGCAGGCCTGGATTCTGCCGCAGACTCCAAATTTGCTTAATACTTTCTCCCAGTGGTATACTGCATTTTATTTTGCTGCGGACCAGATCGTTGCCGGTGCCTGAGTTGCGGGCGTGTTTCGGGGAATGCGCAAGGTGATATGACCGTTCTGACTTCAGGAACCAGTGCGCTGCCTTGATCCCGTCACCATCCGCAACTGCAGCTTGCGAAGCCTGAATCAGCTCAGACGTACCAAGAGAACGCCAGGCTCGCTGTTCGTTTATTGTTGCCGTAGAGGCATTCTCATCGGCCCGACGACGCTGTGAGTTGGCAATTCCCGCAAGTATGCCGGCACCCACAGCCAGCACAAAGAATACAGAAGCCGCGATTCCCAGCCAGAAAACTCGCTTTTCATTTTGCCTTCGGATCCTGAACGACTTGGCAATGTCCTGCAGAACCTCATTGGAAGGCCCGGCCGCCAGAATTCGCTGGAGTGCCTCGGTTCTGTCTTCGCCTGCACCTGCGACCTCTGTGAATCGCAGAATTTCGGAGGAGATTTCCTGCCTGATCGGTGTGGCAATGTCCGACTCCCAGATTCCGGCGATATCGATCGGCCAGACTGGGCGATTGATTGCCCTGAAAACCCGCACTTCACGTTGCACAGGTTCTGACTGCATTGCGGCGGGTGTTACAACGAGCAACAGTCGCTCCGCCTTCTTGAGTGCGCGCTTGCCCTCGCTTTTCCAGCTTGTGCCTTTTTCGTAGTCCTCGGAGTCGAGGAAGCATCGAAATCCCCGGCTTCCGAGACTCTCACGCAGCGACACAGCGTACTGACGCCCATCTTTCCACGCGTAGGAAATAAAGAAGTCGTAGCCGCCACCAAAATGACGGCCGAGAATCGAGTCCAAAACCCGCCTGCCTGCCCCCTTCTGCTCGTTTGCAGGCTCGGCTTGCCTTGAGGAGTCATTTGTCATGAGCATTCCCATCTGGATGTTGCGTGGACCAGTTACTTTCACAATCACACCTGAAAGAGGGAGCCAGCGAAAGCAACGGACCCTGGAAGTCCTTATTTTGCCCTGCCCCTGAATGTCTGTTTGCAAAGGCGCAGTTTTGAGGTTGGCCGTCTCAAAAAAAGTGGGTTCAACGCCAAATCGGGTGCGCGGGATGGGAAAAGGGAATTTGTGGGGGGCGAGATGTCCACGAAACAATTGTACAGCGCGTTTGGCTGTTCGCACTTCTCACCGGTTGACTGCCACCGGGAGGATGGAGTTTTGTCCTGGAAATGGAATGTCCCCGCGAGAAGGACCGCTGCTCTGGTTGTGGCAGCCGGGATGTGATTCGCCGTGGGAGTCGCCAGCGGCAGGTGGTTGCTCCACCGCTGGCGCTGCAGAACCCTGAGAGCAATGACGCTCAGCGTCTCCAGGAAGCCCTCGTTCAGATCTGGACTCAGGGAAGCAAGGCATCGGCCACCAGCTTCCCTGATGACTGGTGACGACGTGCGCGAGAGCAACCGTATTCGCGTCCTTCAGACGATGGCCAACACAATGCAGGGCCACCGAACGGGAATTCTCAATTGGTATGACTATCCGATCTCGAGCGGTCCCATGGAAGGAGTCAACTACAAAATCGGAGCACTCCAGAGAGCCGCCTGCGGGTACAGAGATCAGCAACACTTCATCCTCAAACTCTTCGCACTCCACGAGGCGACATTCAAAGTCCTTTTCTAAAGACTTGTAATACACGGCGCACCGTATTTGACGTAGAGCCAAATTTTCCGAAGGAAACGAAGCTGGGGAGGTAGACTATGCCGCCCGCGTGGTGCGCGCAGTCAAACCGGCGGAACTGCGGGTCTTGAAAGCGCTGTTCCCAAGGCGCGTGTGCTGGCACTACTCGTTGAGCTTCCAGCCGATCAGCAATATACTTCTTCGCACTCACGACGACCTCCATGTCGGTTTCCAGGAAACTGATTCCGGCACATCAGACCATCACTGGCCCAATTGCGACCCCCGCAATCCTGGTGGAACGGACCACTAATGCTTCTGACAAAATCATACGCTGAAGCGTACGTTGATGACCCTTCCTCGGTCACCCTATCACAGTTTACTGAGCTTGAAGATACTGCGGCTGCGATCCTCAGCCGCTGCGAGTTGCCGTTGTATCTCGACGGTGTTGAGATCCTGTCCGCGAAGTCGGCTAAACACCTGCAGCAGCACAAGGGAGGATTTCTGTCACTGGATTCCCTACACGTTCTGTCGCCTTGGGCAGCACATAGCCTCAGTCTCTATTCAGGAGACTTGTCGGTGGGTTGCCTCTATTCGGCAAGCCTGTCCGGAGCGATTCTTCGCGCAAGAGGTGGTTCGTTAGTCCTTGACGAAAGTGAGCAGGTGACGATGTTGACTGACGAGGAAGCTGAGTGGCTGCGCTCGTACAACGAGGATGTATTGTGGCTGGACGGGCTGACGCAAGTCTCTGATGCCGGGCTCGGAAGTCTAAGTTGCCATGCTGGTACCTGCCTGTCGCTCAATGGGCTGAAGGATTTAACGCCAGGAGCAGCTCATAGCCTGAGCAAATACCAAGGAGATTTGTATCTGGATGGACTTACCAGTCTCCCAGAATCAGTAGCTGATGCGCTCGCACGGCAATCTGGACAGAAACTAACGCTCAATGGTGTGACCGGGCTCACCGACGCTGCTGCAATGAGGCTAAGTGAACGGAAGAAACATCTCTTAAACACGCCGTCTGTTCTGGCCCTTCGTAGTCTGGCGGATCTTTCGCTGGTGGCAGCTGAGCACCTGGCGTGTTTCGCGGGGCAAGTCGATGTGTCGGCCGAGAAGCTGGACGCGTACCTTGTTGACATCATCCGAAAGAAGGTCTTAACCGCGACTTTCGTTAAACGTATGATCGTCGGCCAGTCTGAGAAGCCGGTCTGGGAACGGGAGCCCGTTAACCTGGCAGGATTCAGGCAACTCCAGGACTCCGCAGCGCAAGCGATTGTAGAGTCCGGGCATCCAGCGTGGTTTCTGGATTGTATCGAAGAACTGTCTGATGGAACCGTTGAAATCCTATGTCAACTCCGGGGTGATTTACGGCTCAATGGTCTGTTAATACTCAGTGATTCGGCAGCAAACAGCCTGAGCAAGCATCGGCACAACCTGTTTCTAAATGGGCTCACATCTCTAACCGATGCGGCTGCTGAAAGTCTCAGTAGACATCGGGGTCAGAAAATTGTGCTCCGCGGCATCACACACTTGTCGCAGGCAGCAATTCGAAGCTTGGGACGCTACGAAGGTAAGCTCTGCATCGACCAGCGATTTCGTCAATGCTGATCGTAGGGTCAAAAAACTCAGCCGAACTCAAAACGCCGCAACACACGGCGTTACGAGACGCCAGATGATTGCATCTCCACGACTTGATTTCATCCGTCGAGACCGAATACTGGCCTATTTCGGCGCCGAACATGTCTTCGCCCTTCCAGCCATGGCACATCCTGCTGGCCTGTCTCTGCGGCCTTGTGAACCAGCGGCAGCAACAGATCATCGAATTCCAGATCGCACAGATCGAGGCCCTGCTGAAGCAACTCCGAAAAAAAAAACGACTGCGGCTCAACGACGACCAGCGTCGTATACTTGCCGTGAAAGCTCATGCCATCGGCCTCAAGGCTCTGTTCGAGCTGACAACCATCGTTACACCAGACACGATCCTGCGATGGCATCGAAATCTCGTCGCGAAGAAGTTCGATTTCAGCGATAAACGTAAACCAGGTCGGCCACGAATCCGACAGGAAATCGTCGATGCCATTGTTCGAGTTGCCAGGGAGAATCCCACGTGGGGATTCGATCGGATTCAGGGAGCACTCAAGAACCCTGGTTACCACATCGCAGAGTCCACCGTGGGGAACGTACTGAAGGCACACGGTATTGAGCCTGCACCCGACCGACAGCGAACACCTGCGTGGTCCACGTTCCTGAAAGCACACTGGAACTCGATCTTTGCCACGGACTTTACGACGGTCGAGGTGTGGACACGGAACGGACTTGTCGCGTTCTACATCCTTGCCGTCATGCACCTGCAGACACGTCGAGTCCACATCGCCGGCATCACACCGAGTCCCAACCTGAACGCATACATGGAACGATGGTTTCGCAGTCTGAAGTACGAGTGCCTTGACCGAATGGTCTTCTTCGGACGCAAGTCACTGGAGAACGCAGTGCGTGAATACGTCGCGTACTATCATGCCGAACGGAATCATCAGGGACTCGGTAACGAGCTGATTGAGCCGAGCGAAGAGGCTGCTACCTGTGATGGCAGGATCGAATGCCGTGAGCGACTTGGGGGCATGCTCAAGTTCTACCATCGACGCGCTGCCTGAAACAGAGTTGCACGGCATGGCGGTCAACGTGCGATGAAGGTGCGCGCCGACCGTGAAACATGGCCCGTTTCAAGTGCCGTCAGTCGCGCTCGTCAGCAACTTGTCAGCCGAAAATGACGTCAACTGCCTCCTGCTAACATCTGATTGTCAAAGAGCTTTGAGCGCGGTGCAGTTCTTTGACCCTACGCGGTTCGAGTTCGAACTGACGAAATCGGGGTCCGAAAGGGACCGGGTTGTTAACTCCGAGACCCCTGTTAACCAGAGACGCAGAGAGTTTCAGCGCGAGATTCCGCGGTGCGGAAGGGACCTTGAGGGTTCCTTTCGGGCCCCGGTTGGTCTCTCTCGAAACGGAGAGTCGCGGCGGGCGACTCGATCCGACGCAAATCGTTGCGCGAAAGGCGGAAACGCAAAAACGCCGGGAGGCGAACCTGGGATGGTGAAACGGTGTTAAGAACACCGGAAGTCGTTTTTCGGACTCCGCCCCCCGTTACAGGGCGTACGGGGATGTCAATCCCCCGGTAACGGTGCGTGCCCGAGCGGCCAACACCGCAGCCGGAGCTCATCAGGGCCGCACCGGCCGCACGCCACACTGCGTTTTCGTGACTCGATCCGGCCGTGGGATTTCAACTGGCAGGCGGAACTGAAACCTCCCAATTTGCCCTTGCTTACATCGTTTCACCATCCCTGGGCGAACCTCTCGGCGTTTTCTGTGAACTGGTCTGTACTGCGAGTACGCAGAACAGAAACGAGCTCCTCGAAAGGGACCCGGCTCTGCGACCTCGCAGTGAACGGCGAGGGGGCGGTGGTGCGGGTGCGCTTGGTGAATCCGGCTGAGAGTGGCGTTCAAGAACCGGGGAGGCTGTGGCCTGCGAACGTGTTTTCTGCTGGTGTCGTTAAACACCCGGCAGGTACTCTTTCGCATTCCCGAATTCATCCAGATGTACGCCCATATGGTCCATGAGGTTCAGCAGCAGGGACGACATTCTGCGTTCTTTGGCAGTTTCGTAGTCCAGCGAGCGGCCGGTTGGAAGTTTGCCCGAGAGGCTGCCGGCCAGCAGGAGTGGGATTTTGGGGGCGCTGTGGGCTGTCCATTGTTCGTTGGCAAGCATGATGCAGCAGTTGTCAAGCAGGGTGGAGTCACCTTCCTGCAGGGAATCCAGACGCGACAGCAGTCGCGAATACTGTTCCACCCAGAAACGTGTGATCTTCGCGTATTCCTGCCCCTGCCAGTTGTGTGAGTAGTTGTGATGGTCGACGTTCAGGCCGAGGAATGGGTAGACCTGGCCTGAGAGGTTGTTGGTGAGCAGCAGTGTGGCAATGCGGGTCCGGTCGGCCTGGAAGGCCAGTGTGATCACGTCGCACATGAGCCGTGCGTGTTCATCGAGCTGGTTGGGGAGGCCGTTGGGTGGACGCTGCATGCTGAGTCCCGATGACGCGGGAGCTTCGTCGGTGGCACGCTGCTGCATGCGTTCCAGTCGCACTTCCACTTCGCGGACCGCTGAAGCGTATTCGTCGATGCGGCCGCGGTCGGCCGCGGAGACCTGGCGGGAGACATCCCGAAGCTGCTGGTGCACCTGATCCAGCACACTCGCGTGCGTCCGGCTGCCCTGACTTTCGAACAGACTGTCAAAGGCCAGTGCAGGATGCAGTTCTGCGGGCACAGGAGAAACCGGAGAGCTCCACGAAACGTGCGAGGCGTACATCATGGAGTAGCTGGATTCGTGGAAGCCACTGACGGGGCGTTCGCAGGCGAGTACGAGGCTGGGCAGAGCGGTGCTGTCGCCAATCCGCTGCGCCAGCAGCTGGTCCATGCTCACGGCCGCCTGAATGTCGCGGCCACCGCGGGGACGAACACCGGTGAGGATGCCGGCGGCACCTTTCGCATGTCCACCCACCACATCCTCGGGGTGATGCAGTCCGTGGATCAGATTGAGTTTGTGTTTGAGAGGTTCAAGGGAGGCGAAGGCGGGACCCAGCTGCAGGTTGCTGCCGCTGCCCGTGCTGTGCCATTCGGGCGGGTGAATGCCGTCGCCGAAGAACAGGAATGCAAACCGCTGGGGGGCCGCAGCACCGGGCTTTTCACCTTCCCCACGGACGGATTCCAGCCATGGCAGCGCCACACTGGCGCTGGCACCCTGGAGCACGATTCGCCGGGAGACACGAGGATGGCCGGGACGGGCGGCTGGCGGCATGGCTGAGGAGACTCCGGGGTTTGAGTTGGGTGGGGCTGTCGCGAAGCTGTGCAGCTGACCGAGCGAGTGCGGCAGGGTTGAGTGGCGTGAATTGAGTGTTCCGGGGGTGGGTGCGCCTGTCAAGGTCAACCGGAAAAATCGGCGGTGATTGGGGGCGAAATCTTCGAATTCAGGGGCCTGCGGTGGAGAATTCGCGGTTTCGCACCGTGCGAAACTGCGGGCTGCGGACGACCTGATCAACCAGCACCGAAAACCGCCCGTCACCGGCTTCAAGGGCCGTTTGGAGCTGTTCCAGAGTTGACTGGTCGGAAAGCTGCACGGAGCGTCCAAGGGCGTAGCCCAGAAATCGGCGGCACAGGGTCTGCAGAAATTCATGGCGGCGGTGCTGCAGAACGTAATTCGCCAGCCCGGGAATGCCCTCGACAGTCGTGCCATCCGCCAGAACCACTCGGGAATCAATCGGGCGCCCTGCTGCATCCTTTGTGCGGGCCCGGCCAATCGCATCAAAGCCCTCCATGGTGAGCCCGAAGTGATCGAAGTGGCGATGGCACATGGCACATTGAGCATCAGCGACGTGCGCGGCGAGCAGTTCGCGCAGGCTGCGGTCGGCCTGCTGTTCGCTCTTCGGCAGCTCAGGCACGTCCGCCGGCGGTGGCGGGAAGTGTCGGCCGAGCAGGTGATGTACGGTCCAGAAGCCACGCTTCACGGGACTGGAACGCTCGCCTGCCGAATTCTTCGCCAGCACAACGCTCATCCCGAACAGCCCACCACGACCGGCTTCACGCAGACCGTCGACCGGCAGCCATTGTTCGTCGGCAGCTGCCAGCTCAGCAGCAGCAGCTCCTGCGGCAGCGAGTGTCCGGCGGCGGGTTGCAGCTGCCTCTCGATAACGCTGTTCGAGGATGCCGCCGTAGTGGGCTGCGAGTCGGGAATTCAGCAGCGTGGTATTGCCGGCGAGCAGTTCGGTGACCGGCCGATCCTGCTGGATGAGCCACGTGGCCGTGCGAACAGGTTCCCCTGCCATGGCGGCCCGCAGTTCGTCATTGTATCCGGGGAAGGCTGCTGCATTGATCGGGTCCTTCTGTTCGAAGTCGCGATACCGCAGCCATTGTCCGAAGAATTCTTCGGCGAGGGCTTCGATGCGGGGATCTGCCAGCATCCGGCGAGCTTCGGCTGCCACACCGTCCGCGGTTGCCAGGCGGCCTTCGGCGGCCGCCTGACGCAGCGCCGCATCGGGGAGCGACGACCAGAGGAAGTAGCTGAGTCGGCTGGCCATTTCAAAGCCATTCAGCGTGGACACTCCCGGACCGTCGGCGGGCGTCTGCCACAGGCAGCAGAAATGGGGCGAAAGCAAAACCGCGGTGAAGACGCCTCGCAGGGCCTGTTCCACGGACTGACCTTCACCACGGAAGCTGGTGTACATGCGTTTGAGTTCGGCCTGTTCATTGGCTGTGAGCGGGCGACGCCACGCTTTGTCGGCGAGCTGCATGAGGTCGGCAACTCCTCGCGGCTCGGCAGCCGAAAGTCTTTCGTCCTGCAGCCGCAGTCCGCGACGCACATCCGCGAAGAACTGCAGCACTATCCGCGCCCGCTCATCCACACCTGCTCCGGTTTGAGCATCGCGTTTCAGGCCGAGTTTTTCAAGGTAGAGGTTTTCGAAGCGGCCGAGGATTTCTTCCCGGACAAGTTCCGGATCCTCTGATCGCAGAAAGTCAAAGCGTTTGTCGTGGAGCACTTCGCGTTCTGAGCGTTCAAACCAGACGAAGCCACGGAGCAGCGTTTCGGCGCTGACGTTGACAAATTCGAGTTCCGTCCAGAGGGCATCGAGCTCGGCACGCTGCTGATCGCTGAGCACAAGTTGAACGAGGGGCTGGTCATCGCGGAAGAAGCCTTCCACCAGATGAAAACCGGCCTCCAGCCCGCGGCCCGGATCCACGTACACAAAACGGTCCGGGAACACCTCGCAGAACTTCTCCCCAAATGGCCTGAGCTGCTGGACGCAGGAACTGGACGGATTTGCCAGCAGTTCGCCTTCCGTGGAGGAGGCTGCGGAGAACGCCTGCTCGAAGACTGTGGACATGCCCAGCTGAGCATTCACGGCGGACTCCTGCCCGTCAAGTTCGAGCGGCACGAGCAGCCGACGTCCCTGAAGCTGACGGCGTTGTTCAGCGGTCAGCACAAACTGCAGCACGGCGGGAGCGGCGGCTGGCAGTGAGTCCGCATCGATTTCAGTTCCGGAAGGTCCCCGACCGAATGGCAGCGGATCCGGCTGAGCGGAGGTGCTCTGGCTGAGCACGTCGCGCAGTGACTGCACCTGATGCTCTGTCGTCTCCTGTTCATTGCGGGGCAGCCGATCCGCACGACTGAAGACGGGGCGTTTGAGCAGCACCGAGCCGGTGGAGGTGCCGAGTTGCGGGGCGAGGCGGAGCACGAGAACCAGTGGTTCGTCGGGTTTGTCGGCCGGTGGGGCGGTGATGGGCTGGGATCTGAGCAGTGCCGAAGGCCGAAACCCTGCGGTGCTGAACTGGGTGCGGGCGGCCGCAACGCGGGCTCGGAAATCCAGATGCCCGATCGGCCAGTTGCCGGCGTTGGCTTTGATGAGTTCTCCTTCGGGAGCGTGCAGCAGGCGACGATAGTGGTTGAGCTGGCGGATGAAGCTGCGAACTTCCGCCGATGGAGAGCCGATCGCGGAGGCTGCGGCTGCGATCTCAGCGGGTTGCGGGGGCGGCAGCAGTGCCCAGCCGTCCCGCAGCTCCTGAGGGCAGCCCTCCAGACCGGGCAGGCTGTTGAGAAAGTCCGTGAGGGTTGAAAAATAGCGTGGGCTGAGCTGATGCCGGTTGGCAAAGTCCGCAGGGCTCTGCCCCGAATCGGACTCCGGACGGAAGCGATAATGCCAGGCGGCTGTGACGTAGTCATCAGGGTTGACGTCGTGCCGACGGTAGAAATCCATGACGGCCCCTTCCGTAAGCTTTCGGCGTTCGTTGCCGCTGGTGACGGCGAACGGCGCGAATCGCAGGCCGGTCGTGTGCAGGACGAGGTGATCGGCAGTCAGCTGAGCGGCTGAGAGGTATTTGCGAACGAGCCCCGGCCCGATGCTCAGGGCTTCACCGGTGTTATCGAAACCCTCGCCTGCCGCAGGATCGGCGGGAAAGTCGCGTGTCGGGCGAATGTCGATACCAGTGAGGTCGCGGATGGAGCGATTATATTCGGAGTGTGAAAGGCGGCGGGCGGGCACAGGTCCCGGGTCACCGGCGCGGCGGCGGGCTTCCGTGTTGAGGATGTTGCGGATGGCGGTGGCGAACGCCGCGGATTCCGTGGCCGGGGGCTGAGGGGAGTCCGCAGGCGGCATTTCACCGGTGCTGACAAATTCAACCACAGCGGACCAGCGGCGAAAGTTGTCGATCACGTCCCGAGGGGAGCTGAACTTTGTGAAATCAAGCTCTCCGCGGGCTTCGCTGGCGTTGTGGCATTCCCGGCAATAGCGGGTGACAAAAGGCTGTACGACCTCAGAGAATTCATCTCCGCTGACCATCCGCCCGCAGAACAGCACCAGCATTGCCGGCATCAGGATGGAAGTTCGCATCATCGCAGTGAAACCGGCAGAGCGGCCCGGGGCGTGCTGGGACATGGGCGGGTGGCCTTTGGAAATCGGCAGAAGTGGTCGGTGGTCGGTGGTCGGTGGTCAGTGGTCGGTGGTCGGTGGTCAGTGG
>JBEAUF010000217.1:0-30208 GCA_041161565.1 Planctomycetota bacterium
TCGCTACTGTGGGGATGGTGGGGGATCTTGTTGGGCGGGTCGCGGGAGCGGCCGCAGGTGTGACCACATTGATGGGCAGCGGTGTCGATCCCCACCTGTACAAACCAATCCGCGACGACTTTCGCCGCCTGCAATCGGCGGAAGTGATTTTTTCAGTCGGCTTAATGCTCGAGGGACGTCTCCAGGAATCCCTCAGGCGACTCGGTGGGAATCGCGAGGTGCTGGCGTTGGGCGAGCGTTTGCCGCCGGGCAGGTTGTTGAGCGGTGATGCGGAAGGAGACGAGTTGGATGCCTCGCACCCGGATCCCCATGTCTGGATGGACATTAGCCTTTGGTCGTTGGTGCTGCCCGAAATTGCCGGGCTTCTCGGGAAGAAAATCCCCGGCATGCAGTCGGACTTTCAAATGCGGGCGGCGGAGGTTGCTCGTGAGCTGCATGCTCTGCATGAATACGGCAGAACCGTCATTGGCTCGATTCCGCAATCCTCGCGGGTGCTTGTGACATCTCACGACGCTTTTCAGTATTTTGGCAGGGCGTATGGGCTTGAGGTTCTTGGGGTGCAGGGGCTGTCGACCGAATCCGAGGCCGGTTTGCTGAGGGTAAACAATCTGGTGGATCTGCTCGTTGCTCGTCGTGTTTCAGCCGTTTTTGTGGAGACCAGTGTGCCTCGAAAGAGCATTGAGGCTCTGATTGAGGGAGCCGAATCCCGGGGGCACAGCGTTCGCGTTGGTGGCAGTTTGTATTCGGATGCCATGGGGGCTGCGGGAACGTGGGAGGGGACCTATGCGGGGATGCTGGATCATAATTTGACGGTGGTTGCGCGGGCGCTGGGCGGAATTGCTCCGCCGCGTGGTTACAGCGGCCATTTGAGCCTTGAGAATGGGGGGGGAGAAATCTGATGGCGAGCGAGCAGATTCCGCTGTCGATTCAGGACCTGACGGTTGCGTGGTCGCGAAAGCCAGTGATCTGGGACGTTGAGTTTGATGTGACTCCCGGGCAACTGGTCGGGATCATTGGTCCCAACGGGGCTGGAAAGAGCACGTTGTTGAAGGCTGTGATGGATCTTGTGCCGAAGGCGTCGGGGCGGATTGAGGTGTTTGGCCGTACGTGGAGGCAAAGCCGGCATCGCGTTGGATATGTGCCTCAGCGTGAGAGTGTGGATTGGGATTTTCCTGTCAGTGTGCTTGATGTAGTGACGATGGGGCTGTACGGGAAGATTGGCTGGTTTCGCCCGGTGCTACGGCGGCACCGCGAACTTGCCATGCGAGCGCTGGAACGAGTGGGCATAGGGGAGTACGCGGGGCGGCAGATCAGTCAGCTTTCCGGGGGGCAGCAGCAGCGGACATTTCTGGCGCGTGCCCTCGTGCAGGAGGCGGACCTGTATTTGATGGACGAGCCGTTTTCTGCGGTGGATGCAGCGACGGAACAGGCAATTGTTGGGTTATTGCGGGACATGCGTGCAGCGGGCAAGACGGCGCTGGTGATTCACCATGATCTGCACACAGTGCAGGAGTATTTTGATTCGGTGGTGTTGTTGAACATGCGAGTAGTAGCACAGGGGCCCACGGCCGCAGTGTTTACTCGCGAGAATCTGGAGCGGACCTATGGTGGACGCCTGACGCTGCTGGATGAGGCAACGGAAGCCATGCGGAGGCGGGAGAGGAACCTGTGAGTACCAGCCGTCTGCGGGCAATCCGGACATTAACAGCGTTGCTGTTTGCCAGCATTTTCTTATGTGGCTGTGGTGCGGCCGCTGCCGACGCTGCCGCGGAATCCACAATGTCGCGTGTGCTCTGGTTGCGCGACTACAACACGCGAGTAGTTATTCTCGGGGCGACGCTTTTGGGCACGGGAGCCGGCTTTGTCGGCTGTTTCACGCTCCTTCGTCGCCGAGCGTTGATTGGTGATGCGTTAAGCCACGCGACTCTGCCGGGCGTGGGGCTTGCATTTCTCCTCGCACCACTCCTCGGTTTTGACGGCAAAGCCCTGCCTGTACTGTTGTTTGGTGCGGCTGCCAGCGGTGGTTTGGGAGTTGCTGCGATCCTGACCATTCGCGCACTCCCGCGACTCAAGGAAGACGCCGCTCTGGGAATTGTGCTGAGCGTTTTTTTTGGCGCTGGTGTTGCGATACTCAGTATTGCTCAGCAGCTTGAGTCTGGTCACATGGCGGGGCTGGAGTCTTTTATCTACGGGCGGACGGCCCTGATGACGGCTGGCGACGCGCGTTTGATTACATGGGCTGGGCTGATCGCCACGGCGACTCTATTGTTGTTTTATCGCGAGTTAACTTTGCTTTGTTTTGACGAGGGGTTTGCGGCCGCGAGAGGTTACCCGGTGGGGTTGCTGGACGTCGTGCTGATGGCAGTTGTGATGTTGATTACCATTGCCGGTCTGCAGGCCGTTGGACTCGTGTTGATGATTGCCCTGCTTGTTATTCCGGCAGCGGCCGCACGATTCTGGACAAATCAGCTGCATCGAATGGTGATGATATCAGCCCTGATTGGCAGTCTTTCCGGGTTGTTCGGTGCGGCTATCAGTGGGGTGTTTCCGGATCTTCCATCGGGAGCGGTGATTGTATTGGTGTGCGCCGGTTTGTTTTTTCTGAGTCTGATGTTTGGTGGTGCCCGGGGAGTGTTGGTGCGGGTTCTGCGTCGGCGTGGATTGAGACATGCGATTGATCGCGAGCATCTGCTGAGGGGGATCTATGAACTGCGCGAATCTGATCTGCGAATACAGACAGACGATTTCCGTCCGGCCGCTGCCTGCCTGGCTGAGCTCCACGAATTGCGAACGTGGTCACGGCGACAACTCCAGCAGCAGATTCGACGCTGCGAGTCTGAGGGACTGGTGTGGCGAAGAGCGGATGGCGGAATTGAACTGACGGAACGCGGCCTGATTGAGGCAGAACGTCTGGTGCACAACCATCGACTTTGGGAGTTGTATCTGATGACTCATGCTGATGTCGCTGCTTCCCGAGTTGATCGACAGGCGGATGCGGTTGAGCACGTTCTTGAGCCGGAGCTCATCGCAAGACTTGAGCAATTGCTGGAACAGGAGCGCGGTCGCCGTGTGATTCCTCAAAGTCCGCATGCGAAGGAGCAGGTCTGATGGACGAACTGCGGGGCTGGACCTGGTCCTACGACGGCTGGGTGATGTTGGGGGGAGTATTATGTGCGGTTGCTGCGTCTCTGCCCGGAAATTTTCTGGTGCTGCGGCGTATGAGTCTGCTGGGGGATGCTGTGAGCCACGCTGTTTTGCCGGGCCTTGCAGCGGCATTCTGGATCACTCACAGTCGTTCAGGTCCGGCGGTGTTCCTGGGGGCTGTGGCAACCGGGGTCATCACTGCGATGCTCACACAATGGATTCGGGATGTCGGAAAAGTGGATGAGGGGGCTTCAATTGGCGTGGTTTTTACGACGCTGTTTGCTGCCGGTCTCGTCTTGATGTCTCAGGTTGCTTCGCGTGTGGACCTTGACCCCGGTTGTGTGTTGTATGGAGTTCTTGAAGCTTCCCCGCTCGATACTGCGGATGTGGGTGGTTTTGCGGTACCTCGCGTGGTGCTGGTGCTGTCGCTGGTGTTGATGGTCAATCTCAGCTTTATTGTGCTGATGTTCAAGGAGTTGCTGATCAGTTCGTTTGATCCGGGGCTGGCAACGACCGAGGGCTGCAGTGCTCGACTGATGCACTACCTGCTGATGGTGATCGTGGCCCTGACGACGGTAGCCAGTTTTGAGGCAACGGGCAACATTCTCGTAGTGGCGATGCTGGTTGTGCCGCCATCCACAGCACTGCTGCTGACCGATCGACTTGGGCGTATGATTGCGATTAGTGCTGCTGTTGCAGCCGTATCGGCGGTTTTGGGAGATGTGGCAGCGGTTACAGTTCCGGCCTGGTTTGGCTTTCGCAGCACGAGCACTGCGGCGATGATGACTGTCTGCGCCGGACTGCTGTTTTTGCTGGCTGCTTTGTGTGCTCCGTCCCGCGGTCTGATTGCTGTCTGGCTGCGACGTCAGCGGCTCTCCCTGAGGATACTCACCGAAGACGTCATCGCGCTGATGTATCGGCTGGACGAGCGGGGCGCGGATGGCCCTGTGGCCATTTCGCAGCTGTCCCAAACACTGTTGTCATCCACACTGCAGACGTGGCTGGCGCTGCAGTGGCAGCGATTTCGGGGACGGGTGAATGCCGACTTAGCTGGATACCGCTTGACTCCGGCGGGGCGTCAGGCTGCGGCGGCACTGGTACGTTCGCATCGGCTTTGGGAGACCTACCTCGTACAGGAAGGTGTGGATGCGGGGGTGATACATCGCCAGGCAGAGGTCCTGGAGCATTTCACGGGACGGGCATTGAGGGAGAAGCTACGGGCCGGGGGAGTAACGTCTGACCGGGATCCCCATGGGAGTTTGATTCCGGATGAGGATCCTGGGACAGAGGGGCGATAGAACCTGAGATTATTCGCCGTCCTTCTTCAGCAGTTCTTTATAGCGTTTGCGGAACTTGGCGACTTTTGGACCTACCACTGCCATGCAGTACGGGTTTCCAGGGTTATTGGCAAAGTAGTCCTGGTGATAGTCCTCAGCCGGGTAGAAGATTTTCATTTCTTCCAGTGTGGTGACGATGGGATCGTCGAAATCGCCGGATTTGTTGAGCGCAGCGATGGTTTTTGCGGCGAGTTCCTTTTGCTGGGCGTTGTGGTAGAAAACGGCCGAGCGGTACTGCGTGCCAACGTCCGCCCCCTGCCGGTTCAGAGTGGTAGGGTCGTGGGTGTAAAAGAACACATCCAGCAACTGCTCATAGGTGATCTTTTCAGGATCATACTCAATCTGGATCACTTCTGCGTGTCCGGTGAGTCCGGTGCAGACTTCCTTGTAGGTAGGGTTCTTTTTCAGTCCGCCGGTGTAGCCACTAACGACTTTCTGTACACCGCGAACTTTGAGGAAAACGGCTTCGGTGCACCAAAAGCAACCGCCTCCAAAAGTGGCGAGTTCTGTTTTGGGTTCAGTAGACTTTGGTGAGTTTTTTTCGTCGGCAAGTGTCATGGCTGGGGCTTCCTCGAGCGACGGGACAGAGGGAGGGAACAGCAGGATCGTAGTCGTGCCGGGCGGTCCGGGCAATGTTTTGGCAGAGCGACAGGAGGTCTGTTTTGCTAATTCCCCGGTTTTTTGACTCCATAGAAGACCAGATTGACAATTTTCCATTCCTGATTGACTTTCATCAGGGTGAAGTGGTCGTAGCCGTATTGCACGCGTGGTCCGGCAGTGAGTTTCCAGTAGACCACAACGCGGGCAAGTTCGGCTTCGAAGCTGATTGAGGTTTGGACGGGCACTTCCACGGCCCGGAAGACGGCAATCCGGTGGTAGTTTGTCTGTTCGGCCACGAAGGGGTCTTTGAGTTGAGTGCGGACGTCATCTCCGTCGACTTCCTGAATGACAGCGTTTTCGGCAAAGCAGTCGGCATAGTCGCGCATCCTCTGGTCGGACCATGATTTGAAGTAGTTGCGGACAAGCTTCTCAACGGCGGCTCGTTCAGGGTTCGCGGGTGGTACGGCTTTGGCGGGTTCATCAGCTTTGGCGGGGTTTGCCGCCGACACCGGTGCTGGCGGAGTGGGAGAGGATTCAGTGGGGAGGTTCTGGACAGTTTTCCATGCCTGAAGAAAGGCGAGGACAAATTCCTGAATGGTACCGGCGTCGACGGGCTTGTCATTGAGGAGGGAGCCGAGTGGCGGGACGTGGCAGAAGGCGACTGTCGGGTTGGGGGTTGTGCGTCGGCGGAGTATTTCGAGGGAATAGAGGGTCTCTTCGCAGAGATACTGTCCAGCGCGGGACGAAATTCGTACGGTGAAGCCCTGTCGATTCAGCTGGCGGGCGACTGAGTCAAACGGGAATGAAGAGGCGAGTTCGGTGGGGCCGTCGCCGACGATCAGCGGCAGGGGCGGAGTGTTGCCGTCATTATCAGGTATTTCACCGCGCTGATTCAGGGCTTTGGTTTCGATGGCAAAGGCGCCTGGGGAGCCCTGGCCGAATGAGAAAATCGCGACGGGGCGCAACTCCCTGAGTTTACCCTCCAGCTGCAGCATGGGGGCTCCCCAAACGACAG
Organism: Planctomycetota bacterium; assembly: GCA_041161565.1. Lineage (GTDB taxonomy): Bacteria > Planctomycetota > Planctomycetia > Planctomycetales > Planctomycetaceae > SXXK01. Next base: position 6,097 of record JBEAUF010000217.1, read on the forward strand.
GCAGCCGAACAGCGAAAAGCTGATAACCTTCCCAGGAAGTGCCATCAAGTTTTGCGATACCTTCCCATGATGGATTGGGGGGCTTTTCTTCGCCGAATGGTTCAAAGCCGGTGAGCAGGATCACAGGTTTTTGAGCATCCGCGGGGCCCTCATTGCTGTGGAGCGGTCTGGTACCCATGAGCAGTGTGAGAGCCAGGGCCGCGAGCCTGAGCAGCGGGACGGACGACCTGTGGTTTTGCGAGTGGGCTGATGGAGCGGTTGGCATGTCAGGTCCTGGAGCAGAGGCACTTCGGGAGCGGGGCAGCAAAAGTCTGCCGCACTGATGTTAACTGGTGGAAACCTTCGGAATCAATCCTCAGGCTGTTGGCTGCCCTGCCCTGCCCCGGCTGCCTTCACTCGCACAGTTCGCTGTTGCCCGATAGACTGACTGCGGGGCAATGCTCGATACTTCAGGCGGCACCCCGGCGGTGGACACCACGATGATCCAGATTGAAGAGCTTCGATTTTCCTATCGAGACAGCGTTTTCCGGCTGCACGTGCCGCAATTGCGAATTGAGGACGGTCAAACGGTGGTTGTATCCGGGCCAAGCGGTTCCGGGAAGACGACACTGCTCAACCTGATCGCGGGAATCCTGCGGGCTGACTCCGGCCGCATTCATATCGACGACACCTGTCTCACTCAGTTGAACGACTCAGCCCGGCGATTGTTTCGGCTCCAGCGGATCGGTTTGGTTTTTCAGGATTTTCAGCTGATTGACTACCTCGATGTGCTGGATAATGTTCTGCTGCCCTGTCGAATTCACCCGCAGGTGCGATTGACGGCAGATCTGCGGATGCGGGCTCTGGATCTGCTCAGGGCGGTTGGAATTGTGCAGCATTCGAAGCGTTCGATTGTGCGACTGTCTCAGGGTGAACGGCAGCGGGTCGCGCTCTGTCGGGCCTTGCTGTTGTCTCCGCAGCTGGTTCTGGCGGACGAGCCCACAGGAAACCTCGACCCTTCCAACTCGGGCCGCATGGTGGAGCTGATGCTGGCGGAGACGCGCAGAGCCGGAGCAACTTTGGTGATGGTCACCCATGATCATTCGCTCCTGCCACACTTTGATCGTCGGATACCCTTTGAAAGTTTTCTGGAGAGGCAGGAGAGCGACGGATGATGCAGGCCTTTTATCTGGCCATCCGTTCGCTGTGGTGGCATCGAGGCAGGACGTTGATTTTGACAGCCAGTCTCGCGCTGACGATCTGGCTCCCGCTGACAGTGCGTTTGGCGCTCCAGCAGTTCCGAGCGGAGATTTCTCAGCGGGCAGGTTCAACGCCTCTGGTCCTCGGAGCGGTTGGCAGTCGTATGGATCTTGCCCTGCACTCGCTCTACTTCGAGGCTCGACCACCCGCGGTTATCACTATGCGGGACGCGCGTGCCGTGGACGAGTCGCAGCTGGCGGCAGCCATTCCGCTGCATGTTCGTTTCCGTACACAGTCGCGTCCTGGCGTGGATGGAGTGCCCATTGTGGGGACCTCTCCGGAATATTTTGAGTTTCGCGGTCTGTATCCGGCTCAGGGAGAACTTCCGGCGCTGCTTGGAGAATGCGTGCTGGGTGCCGGTTATGCTGAACGTTCCGGTCTGCAGCCCGGAGACTCGCTGCTTTCCGCTCCGGAGAATGCGCTGAATCTTGCTGGTAACTATCCGCTGCAGCTGCGGGTCTCAGGAGTGCTGGCGAAGGCCCATTCTCCTGATGACTTCGCCGTCTTTACCGATATTCAGACGGCGTGGGTGATTGAGGGAATCGGTCATGGGCATCAGGAGATCACGAAGGAAACGGATCCGGCCCTGCTGATGGAGGGGCAGTCCGACCAGCAGGGGGTCACCGTAAATCGTGGTGTGTTGCCATACATTGAAATAACCGATGAAAATCGTGATTCTTTTCACTTTCACGGGGATCCGGGCGAGTTTCCATTGACAGCGGCCGTTGCGGTGCCGGCAACAGAGAAATCCCGCGTGCTGCTGCTGGGGCGATACGCTGACTCTCAGGGCAAAGTGCAGTGCATTCAGCCGCCGCAGGTGATCGCAGAGCTGCTGGAGATGGTCTTTCGAGTGGAACAGCTGGTCTGGATTTGTTCCCTTGCGGCCGCTGTGGTGACGTCACTGCTGCTGGGTCTGGTTCTGAGCCTGTCGCTGAGACTGCGAGCTGCTGAGATGCAGACGATGTTTCGCATGGGTTGCAGCCGCCTGACGATTGTGCAGCTGCAGACTGCGGAGGTGATCATTCTGTTGTTGAGTGCAGCCCTGCTGGCTGGGCTTGGGGGGTGGCTGACGGTGCTGGTTGCCGACAATTCCATTCGAGCTCTGCTGTTTTGAGTGGCCTCAGCGGGACCATGGTGAGCGTTCGAGGAGCCACCAGCGAGGTTTTGGCTGCACCTCGCGGACACCAAATTCCGTTTTCGCAATGCGGCTCACGTGCGCGGCAATTTGCTCAGGGTCATCGCTGACGAAAAACCGGTCCACATCTTCTGCTGATATGGTGCCCGCGGGAACCATCACATCCCGAAGGTAGTCGAGCATCGGCTTCCAGTAATCAACTCCGGCAAGGACCATCGGGAATGATTCGACCTTACGAGTCTGGACGAGGGTGGCGATTTCGAACAGTTCGTCGAGAGTGCCGTAGCCGCCGGGAAGGGCAATGAAGCCGTAGGAGTATTTGGCGAGCATCAGCTTGCGAACGAAAAAGAAGCGAAAGTCAACAAACTGATCAAGCCATGGGTTGGGCTTCTGTTCCATGGGGAGTCGGATATTGCAGCCGACGCTGTGTCCGCCGACCTCTTTTGCGCCACGATTGGCAGCTTCCATAATGCCCGGTCCTCCGCCTGTCATCACAGTGAAGCCCTCGTGTGCGATTGCGGCGCCGATATTACGGGCAAGGTTGTAATAGCGGTGTGTCTCGGGGAAGCGTGCCGAGCCGAAGACGGTGATACAGGGGCCGGCGAAATGCAGGTGCCGGAACCCGTTGAGCATTTCGCGAAAGGCGCGGATGAGGAGCAGCAGTTCCCGCCAGCGTGACTGGGGTCCCTGGAGAAATCGCAGCGGGCGTGGTGATGGGGCGGGGGAGGCTGGCTGCCGGGAGTGACCGGTAAATTCGGCCACAGTTGCAGGTGAGCAGGTATCGGGATTTTCTGTGCGATCCATAGGAGTTTCTCCGGAGACGGTCGTCAGCTGCTGAAGACCGCTGACGCTCGCATTTATCGTTTACCAGTGACTGCGGATGTCCAGAGAAATCGGCGCCGATTTGCGGGAATGAGTGTGGAAGGCTGGGCGGTTGAGCCAGAGACGCGTGCGGGAGTGCGGTGGGAACGCGAGATGCGATCACTCCGCAATGCCCTGTTTGGCATCCTGTGTCAGCCAGGCGTTGAGTTCATCGACGAGTCTGGGAGCGAGGTTGAGTCCGGAAGTTTTTCGGGTGAGGAGCATGACACCGTCGATTAGGGAGACTTCGCGGATGGCCCGAGCGGGGCTGGGGAGGCTCAGTTTCGTGGCGAGTTCGTCGATTTCGACCCGTTCTGATTCGCGGAAGAGGTGTCGGATGATGGCTGCACAGGATTCAGTATTGAGTTGCCTGAGTTCCTCGGCGCGTTTCCACGCGAACCACGCGGCGCTCCAGAGTCGCTGTGGCATAGACAGCACTGCGAGCAGTTTTTCATACCAGAGCTGATCGGAGTCCATGCTGCCGAACGCGTACATCCAGACGGCAGAGAGCGGTTGTGCGGTGCTGTACTCGCTGCTGGACTCCTCGCTGATTTTCTGGAGTGCGCGGATGTCTCCGAGGTTGGATTTCAGCCGTGCTACGGTGAAGTACTGGACTGCGCCAAGGATACCGGCGGCTGTCAGGAAGGCTGGTATTGTGCTGGAGATAAAGCCAATCCTGAGGACCGTCGTGGCGGCGGCAAGTTCGAGGGACCATGCGAGGGAGCCAAGGATGGCCAGACCGGCAGCAGATGCGAGGGTCACCTGTCTCTGAGACTGAAGTTTCTGTGCGAGCCAGCGTCTGGCCTGTTCCTTTTTCATGAATGGCTCCGAAGGGAGTGCGGGAGTCGTCAGCGTGAACCTCGCCAGCGGTGGCTGGCACTGAGTCCCTGTCCGGAACGAACCCCGGGCCAGAGATCTCTGGGCCAGTTACCGGCAACCGGGTCTGAGCGATCAGCGGGATAGATAACAGGGATGCCATCGTCAGCTGCATCAGGCAGATCCGGTTCCGGAATCCAGCCCAGAAGCTGTTTTGTGAGCTGCGAAATTCTGAGAGCGGCTGCGAGGAAGAGAGCGGAGGGGATGGTCATCAGGAGCAGCAGTTTACCCATGTCGAATATGCGTTCGGCAACGGGCCAGAGTTGTGGCCAGGTGAGCAGCAGCAGGAGAGCAGCGAGGCTGAGCCATGGCCCGTAGGGAATCTCATCGCGGCGTCTGAGGAAAAGTGAGAGAATGGCAAAGCCGACGGCAGGAGCGGGGGCAAGGAAGAAGATAAGCACGACGGGCTGCCAGCCGAGGACGCTGCCGACCATGGCCATCAAGACTACATCTCCAAAACCCATGGCCTCTCGTTTAAGTACGAATTCACCGAGAATCCTGACGGCCCAGACGATGCCACCGCCGGCCAGCAACCCCGTGATGCTGACGAGGAAGCCATGCCAATGGGGGTGGGCGATGGCAAAAGGCAGGCAGTCCCAGGAGAGGAGGAATGGTTTGAGCGATGTCGGTGCAAGGTGCTGCAGCATGGCGGCAACACTGGAGTCCTCAAACCAGACAGGCACCAGCCACGCCTGTCCGCAGGCGGTGTGTGTCAGGACGGCAAGGACCATCATTGGAACTGTCGTACCGTCGGGAATGATCCAGAGTTCGAGGTCAATGAAAGACGCGGCAATGAGGCAGCAGATCATGGCCATATGCAGCAGATATCTCACATGCAGCCATGTGGGCATGGCGAGGTGCTGGGTGAGATTTTGTGGCCCGTCGGTAGAGAACAGCCCGCTGTCGGCGGCCGTGGACCAGAAGTGAGGAGGCATTTCCGCCTGATAGACGATTACAAAGAGGCAGCCGGTGAGAAGTTCGACGAAGGGATAGCGGAAGGAAATGGGCCGGCGACAGGTGCGGCAGCGACCGGCGAGCAGGAGCCATCCGAGGATGGGGATATTATCGCGCCAGAGGATGGCGGAGGAACAGCGCGGGCAGCCGGAGGAGTGACTGGAGAGGGCACGCAGTTGCTCCCTCAGGTGAGCGCGGGAGGGGAAGCGGTGAATGCAGACGTTGAGGAAGCTGCCGATGCAGGACCCGAGGATGAAAAGGAATGGGAGTACGAAGAACCGGGGCAGGTCAAAGACTGTCACTGGATGTCTCCTGCAGCGGCCGCATCCCGAGGTGTCGGAGGATGCGTCTGGCGACGTGCTCGGCGGGTTCTCCGTCGGAATGCACGGTCAGAGTGGCGGTTTCCCGGTAGAGCGGTTCTCTGACGCTGAGGACCTCCGCGACTTCCTGATCGATAGGACGTCCGGTGAGGCTGGGGCGGGAGGATCCGTTCAGACGATCGCGACTGAGTCTGGCGACGAGGGTCGCGGGTGAAGCGTGGAGCCAGACCACGGGGCCGGCTGCGCGGAGCCGCTGGCGGTTTTCAGCACTGAGGATTGCGCCGCCTCCGGTGGCGAGCACCAGCTGGGGGGTGTGGAGAAGTTCCGCGAGCACTGCGGATTCGCGCTGTCGGAAGCCGGCTTCGCCTTCTGTGGCGAAAATCTCCGGGATGCTGCAGCCGGCCTGCTGTTCAATCACGCGGTCGCAATCCTGCCACTCCCAACCAAGTTTTTTGGCAAGCCTGGGAGCGATGCTGGATTTGCCGCTGGCGCGATAGCCGATCAGGGAGATGACCATGGGGAGCCGGGGATGAGGAAGGAGGAACGAGGAGCGAGGAGCGAGGGGCAAGGAACGAGGGGCGAGGGGGACGTTCAGTGATTGACTTGAACCGACGTTTGCAGTCTGTCGATCAGTCGTCCTCGGGGCGTCCGTGGGAGGTGGAACCGTCTGCATTGACGACGGCGCGAGCGGCTGCGCTGGCGCGTCGGAGCGTTTCGGCCATGTACTCCTGGGGTGCGGTGAGTCCGGTGAAGAGTGTAAATTGTGCGGCAGCCTGTCGGATGAACATTTCGAGTCCGCCGACGGTTGGGCAGCCGCGTTCGCGAGCGTATTTGAGGAGCAGTGTTTGTTCGGGGTTGTAGATGGTATCGAAGACGAGAGTATTGTCCCGGAGCCACTGTTGTTCAAAGGGGGATTCATCGACGTTGGGGTGCATTCCGACAGACGTGCAGTTGACAAGGATTTCGCAGGTGTCTGCGGCGCGATTTTCCCAGGAAACGAACTGGCAGCCAAGTTCGGACGCGAGTGCTCGTCCGCGATCGCGTGAGCGGTTGGTGATGGAGACAGCGGCGCCTTCCATGGTCAGGGCGTGTGCCACGGCGCGGGCAGCTCCGCCGGCTCCAAGGATCAGGACTCGGCGGCCGGCGAGAGCGGGCAGACCGCCGGATTTTTTAAGTCCCTCCTGGATGGCGGCGAGGGCGGCGGGGGCGTCGGTGTTGGCTGCGCACCACTGCTTGTCGCGTCTATAGAGTGTGTTGGCGGCGCCCATTTTGTTGCAGGCTTCGTCGGTGAGGGTTGCAAACTGCAGGATCGCCTCTTTATGGGGGATCGTAACGCTGTATCCGCGGATGTTGAGTTGGGCGAGCTCCCGGAGTGATTCTTCGAGCTGATCTTCGGGGACGCGGATGGGGAGATAAACGGCGTTGAGTCCGAGTTTGCGAAAGGCGGCATTGTGGATCAGCGGGCTTTTGCTTTGGGCGATGGGATCACCGATGACGGCGAAGACGGCGGTGTCCTTGTTGATGCGATTGAAGGCGTAGAGGTTGCGAACTTCTGCCCACGAGAGTTGCCCTGGCGCCATTTCACGTTCGCGGGAGAAGCTGGCGTACGTAAATGGGGAGCCCGCCTGCCCGCAGAGAATTCGGCTGAGTGTACCGAATTCGCCCATGCAGAATCCCACTGTGGGGACTTTGGCAGCGGCCACAAGTTCGAGCATCCGGACATTGTCGGTCGGCGAATTGGCCATTGTGACGATTTTGACGACATCGGCGTCGCGCTGGCTGAGTCGTCGATGGATGTCGAAGAGTTCGATGGGGGTTTCATCGAAGTTGTGGTAGCTGATGATGCGTTTAGTTTTGCCGTAGCGGCGGATGGCGGCAGCGGTATCTTCTTCGAGGTCGACGAATTCTGCGCCGGCGATGATGGCTTCCCGGAGGATTGCGAGCCGCTGTTCTTCGGAGCCATTCCAGCGGCCCCGATCGGCCTTTCGGCGGCAGGTGACAACGACGGGAGTGGGGCGGTCTTTGAGGAGTCTGCCGATGTCGGGGCGGTTACGCATGTAGTCGAGTCGGAACTCGACGAGTTCAGCGCCTTTGGCAGCGAGGGCTCGATGTTCTTCGATCATAGACGAATGACGAGTACGTCCGAGGCTGACGCAGATCATTGCAGCGGTGGTCCGGAAGAAGCGTTTGGATGCGGATGATTGGTGTGGGATGTTAAAGAGTTGGCTGCAGCAACGGCAGTCTGAGAGCGGCAGACAGGGCAAATTTTCTTCCGGCGCACGTTCATGGAAGCTTATTTATTCTGGGCGGAGTGAAATCGGGGTGGTTTTTTATTGACAGGGCCGCATAACCGGGAATTCCACCAGCAGAGGCTTGCCTTTCGGAGGCACGGCGAGGTCAAATTCGGCCATGAATTACCTCGCGCACGGCTATCGATTTCTCGAAACTCCACTCCGTCTGGCAGGCACGGCCCTTCCGGATTGTTTGAGCGTGGTAGACCGTCGTGTGCGATTGCGGGGACGCCGGATTCGCGGGCTGCTTGAGGAGTTATCGGCTGAGGAGCGAGAGGTGGCCGAGGGAGTGTTGCAGCATCTGCGGGACGACGACGTATTCCATTCCTGTCCGATATTCCTGATGCTGGAGTCTGAGTTGACTGGCCGGTTTCGGCAGGTGCTCAGGGATCGCTTTGACCATCGTCCGCCGTTTCTTGGGCACATTGTGACTGAGTTGCTGCTGGACGCGGCGATTGCAGAAGAGTTTCCGGGGGTGCTGGAGCGTTGGTACAGGGCGATGGAAACGGTTTCAGCCGAGTGGATACAGGCGGTGGTCAATCGGCTGGCCACCAACAGTACTCTGGATTTACCGGCGTTTCTCGGTAAGTTTCTGGGTGCACGGGTGTTGTTTGACTATCTGGACGACGAGCGGTTGCTGGTACGCTTGAATCAGGTGCTGCGGCGAGTCACACTGCCGGAGATTGACGCGGCCTGTCTGCCTGTGCTGGGTGCTGGTCGGCTGCTGCTGCGAAAGCATGCCGGTGAGTTGTTGCGGGCCGTGGAAATGGGTGGTGGGGTGTGACCGTCTCCGGCATGTCCCGCAGAAGCCTGCCCTGCTCTGCCCTGTCTCGTCAACGGGCTGCTGCGGGCAACCGGCATACGTGCGTTGGTTCTGAGGCTGTCTGAACTTCAGGATGTCCTTTTTCTCTCCCACAAAGGCTGAACATGAAATACGGCATGAATCTGCTGCTCTGGACCTCGCATGTGACGGAGTCTCATTTTCCGCTGCTCGGACAGCTCAGGCAGTGGGGCTATGACGGCGTGGAGCTGCCGATGTTCGACCTCAATCCCGCCCATTTCAGAGCGATCGGTGAGGAATTGAAGCGGACTGGTCTGGAGAGCACTGCTGTTACGGTGTGTACTCCTGAGGAGAACCCTATTTCGGCCGAGGCCGCAATCCGCGAAGCCGGTTTGAATCGGCTGAAAAAAGCCATTGACTGCTGTGCAGCGGCTGGCACGACGCATCTGGTTGGGCCTATCCATTCTGCGTTGGGGCATTTCAGTGGTTCCGGGCGAACGGCCGACGAGTGGTCGCGGGCGAAGGATGTTCTGGCCCGAGCCGGCGAATACGCGCACAGCGCGGGTGTGACGCTGGTGGTGGAGTACCTGAATCGCTTTGAGTGTTATTTTCTGAATTGTGCTGCCGACGCTGCGCAATTCTGTCGGGAAGTGAATCATCCCGCCGTGAAGACCATGTATGACTCGTTTCACGCCAACATCGAAGAGAAGTCGATTACCGGGGCGATCCGTGCATGTGCTGACCAGCTGGTGCATGTGCACATTTCCGAGAACGATCGCTCGACTCCAGGGGACGGTGGCGTGAACTGGGACGAGACCTTTGCAGCTCTGAAGAGCGTTAATTACAGCGGCTGGCTGATGATTGAAGCCTTTGGACTGGCACTTCCCGAGCTGGCGGCGGCGACGCGAATCTGGCGACGCATGTTTCCTTCTGAGGATTACCTCGCCCAGCAGGGGCTGAAGTTCATGAAGACTCGCTGGGAGTGCTGAGCTTGGATCTGAGTTTTGCCGTGTTTTTTATTTTTATTTTCCGGCTGACGGCGGGGGTGCTTGATGATCAGGGTGTTGGTGCTGGCAGGCGTATTCATGGCGATTGGGGTGGCCTGGGCTGACGAGAAGTCTCCAGGTTTCACGGCTCTTGCGGCTGATAAGGCTGGAGCGGATTTCGCTTTTCAGGGTGAGTACTCGGGGGTCGTTAAGTCAACTGATGGTGAGCTGAAGGTGGGTGTGCAGGTGATCGCCGAGGGGGGCGGGCGATTCACCTGGGCAGCCCTGATGGGAGGCCTTCCCGGTGACGGCTGGGACGGCAATACGCCGCTGCGAGGGCTCGGGGAACGCCAGGGAGACATGGCGGTGATGAAGGGTGAAACTGGTCGCGGTGAGATCCGCGATGGTCGGCTGGTGATCTTCAACAGCGACAATCAGCAGCTTGGCGAACTGGCCCGCGTGCAGCGACAGTCGCCCACTCTGGGGCGCAAGCCACCCGAAGGAGCTGTCGTGTTGTTTGACGGCAGCACGGCGGACACCTTCGAGGGTGGTCGGCTTTCCGAGGACAAACTGCTGATGCAGGGCTGCACGAGTAAGCAGAAGTTTGGCAGTGGCGAACTGCATGTTGAGTTTCTGCTGCCCTTCATGCCGAACGCACGGGGACAGGGTCGCGGAAACAGTGGCGTGTATCTGCAGGGACGGTACGAAGTGCAGGTTCTGGATTCATTCGGGCTCAGTGGTGAGCAGAACGAATGTGGCGGGATCTATTCGATCGCCAAACCGCGGCTGAATATGTGTTTCCCCCCGCTGGCATGGCAGACCTACGACGTGGAATTCCAGGCCGCAACTTTCGATGCCGATGGAAAGAAGACTTCCGATGGATTGATTACGGTGCGACACAATGGCGTGGTGATTCACGATCAGATCCGGCTGACGCACGCAACCACGGCCGCTCCGGTTCCCGAGGGGGCTGCACCAGGGCCCCTGTATCTGCAGGATCACGGTAATCAGGTCCGTTATCGCAACATCTGGTTTGCTCCGAAGTAGGTTGATTATGGATCCAGGGATCGCTGGGCCCTGATCTGTGCTCTTCAATTCCTGACCGGCTCCTGCTGGGCTGAGTCGTTCAATTGTGCGCTGACTGTTCTATTCTGTTCTGCTGTTCTGTTCTGTTCTGCTGTCGGAGAATCGTTCCATGGCTGGATTTCGTGGTTTTACCCTGTCTGTGGCCGTTTCCGTTTATGGGCTGCTGGCATCAGCGCAGCTTGTTGCCCAGCAGCCAGCAAGTCTGCAGGAACTCACCGCAGAGTCCTGGAACATGCTGGTGCCCACTGGCAAGGAAGTGGATGCGATTTACGGGGACATTGTCCTGCAGAATGAACTTGTTCGTGCTGTCATTGCACAGCCTCTCGCCAGCCGTCATGCAAATATGACTGTTCGCGGTGTTGGTGGCTGTTTGATTGACCTTGTGACGCGTTCGCATGAAAGCGACGCGTTGAGTGCTTTCTATCCAGGGCGGCGGACGGCGGTATTCTCAGCATGGAAAGCCACCGGAACTGACGGTGCGGCAGCTCTCACTGTGACTGCGGCTGGTACCGATTCCCAGTTGCAGCACTCGGTCGACTGGAAGCTGTCTGCGGGATCCGGGTATCTGACAGCAACCTCCACGTGGAAGAACACAACGGCGGCTGATGTGACGCTCGTGCCGGAAGATGATCTGCGGCAGGACGGCGGCAAGGAGGACATGCAGAAGTCGGCCGAGGGCGTTCAGGAGTTGTTCTGGTTTCACGACGTGCACTGGCAGCAGGCGTATGGGATCGCGGCGCCTGGTTTCCGGGTCAGAGTTAAGACCAACGCCCGCGAATCGATACTCACCTGGGAGCGGCAGGACGGCCAGCCAATTGTGTTGCGTCCCGGCGAAGAGTTCTCGCTGACACGCAGGATCTTTGTTTCCCGCGACTATGCTGGAGTGCTTGCGGACTTCGAGACGGCCAATGGTCTGGGCAACGAGTTGCAACCGAGGCAACTGCTTGTGAACACTCAGGGCAAGCCTGTCGCCGGTGCTCGCATTCAGCTGACCTTTGATGGCAGCAGCCGCGGCACGCTGGTGACGGGGCCCGACGGTGTCGCTGCTGTACGCCTGCCAACGGGGATTCCTGAGGTGCAGGTGTCTGTTGCGGGGCAGACGTATCCGGCTGTTTTGAGTGAAGGTCGGGTCAACGACCTGCCAGTGACGGTGGTCGCAGTGGACAGCTATCAGCCGGGCCTCGTGGACCTGAAGATTGTGGACGGCGAGGGGCAGCAGATTCCAGCCAAGGTGGAATTCATCGGACGCGCCGGAACGCCAACGCCGAACTGGGGGCCGGAGACGGCCGAGTTCTTTGTCAGGAATCTTGCATACACGGCCAGTGGGGATCTGCGACTGCCGCTGCAGACCGGTGAATATGAGCTGATCGTGAGCCATGGGGCGGAATATCATGCAGAGTTTACGACTCTGAAAGTGGAGTCCGGCAAGTTGACTGAGCGGACAATTGCCCTGCCCCGACTGGTGTCGACGCCGGGTTGGATCAGTGCTGATTTTCACAGTCACAGCTCACCATCGGGTGACAACACCAGCAGCCAGCTCGGACGAGTGCTCAATTTGGCGGCGGAGCACATCGAATTCGCACCTTGCACCGAGCACAACCGTGTCAGCAGCTACGACAGCCATATCAGGCACCTGCAGCTGCAGAGGTTTCTTGCGACAGTTTCCGGGATGGAGCTGACTGGTCAGCCGCTGCCGCTCAATCACCAGAACGTTTTCCCGATGGTCCTTCGCGAACATACTCAGGATGGTGGCGGGCCGCAGACGGATCTGAACCCTGAAACGCAAATGGAGCGGCTTGCGGCATGGGATAACAACAGCATCAAATTGATTCAGCAGAATCATCCGGATGTGGGCTGGTTGTTTTACGACCGTGACGGCAATCAGACTCCGGACAGCGGCTTTGAGCGATCGTTTGGGATCATGAATGTGATGGAGATTCATCCGATCGATAAGCTCATGAACTTCGATCGCTGGGATATTCGTGGCGGCAAGCCGGCAGAGAATCACACCGCCCTGAACTGGCTGCAATTGCTCAATCAGGGCTTTCGAATCTATGGGGTTGTCAACACCGATTCACATTACAATTTCCATGGGTCCGGCGGCCTGCGAATCTGGGTGAAGTCGTCAACGGACGATCCAGCGATGATCAAGGCTGATGAAATCCGGGATGCGGCGCGTGAGGGGCGGATCGTCATGTCAAACGGACCATGGCTGGAGGCCGCATTTACGGAAGTCGGCACGCCTGGCGAAGGGGTAACAGCGGGCGGAGATCTGCTGGCCGCGTCAGGCAAAGTGCACGGAAAAATTCGCGTTCAATGTTCGAATTTCCTTGATATCGATTCTGTGATGGTTCTGGTGAATGGACGGCGGAGTGACGCGCTGACGTTTACTCGCCAGTCGCACCCTGAGCTTTTCCGCTCGGAAACGGTTCGTTTTGAGCATTCAGTGGAACTGAAGCTCGAGCGTGACGCGCACCTTGTGGTGCTGGCTGGTCACAGTGTGCAGACGCTCGGACCAGTCTTCGGCCCTAGTTGGGGTGCGCAGCGTCCTGCCGCGGTGACAAATCCTGTCTTTGTGGACGTAGACGGTGGCGGATTTACTCCGAATCGTGACACGCTTGGGCATCCGCTGCCGGTGAAGTTTGCGGCCCCGAGGTAATGTGTGCAACGTTCAACGGGGCTGTTCCGTGAGGGTGGGCGATGGGGATGCCACGGCTTCAGGAGCAGCTGCGGGCCGCTTTTTCAAAAAGCTGGCGGTTGTGGTCCGTGGAAGTGCCATTTGGGTGTTTCCGAGACAGTCAGCAGGCATTGATTTTGCGGGAGTGTTCCGCTTCTGATCTTTTGTCGCTGCTGGGAGCCTGGCAGGCACCGTGACGGTGAATCCGGGAAATGCAGCAAGCGGTTTCTGGCTGGGATGACGAAACCGCGATAGGGACACTTGTCGTGGCATTCTGCGATTCTCAGCTGAATCGTACCCTGGCGACGAGACGTGCCGGGGGAGGTCAACCGCGGTTGATGGCGTGTGTGCGGCACCGAGATCGCAGTGGGGGCAAACCATGGCCGCACCGGCCGATTGACAGTGACTGGGGCGGCAGGGCGTTGTTGTATGACGTGAGCGGGACGTGGGTGTACGCAGCCAGGCGAAGCCGAAAGCGTTCCCGTTCGCCCATTTCAACAATGTCTCGTCATCCTGGTTTTGGCGGTCAGCGGACGGGCGGCATGTCCGGTGCCTGATGGTGCTGGACCCACGCCGGGGGGATGTTGAACCAGACGCTGTCTCGGCGAATGCGGGTTGCGCGGCACTGTTGTGCGAGTCTTTCGTCGATTTGGATGATTCGCTGGCGTTCGGGACCGATGGTGAGTCGTTTGCGGATCGGGCGGACGTACATGTATTCGAAGTAGCTGAGTATTCCGCCGGGTTTGAGGAGTTGGAAGCAGGTGGTGACGAGTTCGTCCACGAGTGTTGCGGGGAAGTTGTTGAGGGGGAGTCCGGAGATGATGAAGTCAAAGGGTGTGGTGGACTGGAAGTTCTGGAGGGGCACCTGGTGGACCGTAGTTTGGTGATGGTGACTGGACCAGATGGTTTCGGACTGGAAGCGTTGTTTGAGAAGGGTGACGAAATCGGGGTTGAGTTCGACCAGGTGCAGTTGATCGTTGGGTTGGAGGAGTTGGAGGATGCGATTGGTTACTGGACCGGTTCCGGGGCCAACTTCGAGGATGTTTACAGGTTGTTGCGTGTTTCGGGCTGCCAGAAAGCGGGTCATTGCTTCGGCAAGAAAGCGGCTGCTGGGGGCGATGGCGCCTGTGGTTTCGAAGCGTTTTCGGAACTGTGAGAAGAACGTGAGATAGTTTTGGACTTTGCCTGGCATGATAGGTGGTCACGAAGCAGTGGAGAGGAGTCTGCGTTCGAGTTCATCGAGGAGATCTTTGAGGGAGCGGCAGGAGAGAGCGACGGGGAGGCCGACGGGGGCGTTGTTGGCGAGTTGTTCGGCGACGCGTTTTTCGGCGGCAACGACGGTGGAGTGATCGCGTCCGCCGAAGTAGGTGCCGATTTCACGGTAGGCGGATTGAGTGAGTTTGCGGGCGAGGAACATTGCCACGGAACGGGGAAGTGTGACGGCTTTGCGGCGTGAGGCGGAGCGGAGATCGGTGGCTGTGACTCCGAAGGTTTCGCAGACGATTTTCTCGACATCGCTGATGCGAACCAGTCTTCGGCATTCTTCTTCCATACCGCCCAGCAGGTTGCGTACGACTGCGGCGGTAATGCGGCGTCCGTTGAGGAGGAATTGGCTTTCGAGTTGATTGACGGCACCCTGGAGTTCACGGATGTTGCGTGAGCAGCGCCTTAGGATGCAGTCGAGGGCATCATCGTTGAAGGTGGCTTTGGAGGAGTTGCAGAGGGACATGAGAATTTTGCGGCTGGTTTCCGGGTCCGGGGAATCCATGCGGCAAACGAGTCCGCTCAGGAAGCGGGTGGTGAGTTCTTCGCGGTGTTTGGTGAGCATTTTGGGGTGTCGATCGGCGGAGATGACCACCTGCCCTCCGTGATCGCTCACCTGAACAATCGTATGCAGAAATTCTTCCTGGGTGGCTCTTTTGTTATCCAGAAATTCAATGTTGTCAATGAGCAGCACATCGACGTTGCGGAACCGTTGTCTGAAGGAGGGAACTGTGCGGGCGGCAAGAGCCGCTGTGAAGCAGTTGGTAAAGGCTTCGCTGGTGAGATACATGACATTGCGGCCTGGGAAGGCCCGGCGGGTTTCCGCGCAGATGGCTTCGAGGAGGTGAGTTTTGCCGGTACCTGTGCCACCGAAGATGAAGAGGGGGTTGTAGCGCTCACCGGGGTTGGTGGCGACCTGGCGGGCAGCCAGAGCGGCGAGATTGTTGCATTCACCGGTGATGAAGGAGTCGAAGGTGCGGAATCGACGACGTGTATTTCCGGTGAATTCATCAAGGCTGGCTGCGGCAGATGGTTGACCAGCGGTTTTCGGGCCGGTACGCCGCTGAAGTGAACGTGCGACCTGGGAGACTGGGAGTGTCTGGGTGGAGTTGGAGGATGCAACTGCAGAGTGGGGTTGTGCTGCCGAGTTGAGGGCAGTTGACGGTGAATTGTCGCGGCCGGTGTCTGCGGTTCCGGTTGGGAGTGATGTGCCTTCAGAGTTGTCAGCGAGCAGGCTGGAGTCGACTTCGAACTGGCAGGCCGCGGAGGCTCCGAGAAGTTTTCTGGCAGCCTGCACGAGCGGGGTGCGAAAACGTTTGAGCATCCAGTTGAGGATGAAGGGATTGGGTACGTGGACGATGAGTTGATCGCCGGAGACGCTGAAGCGACAGCGACGCTGGAACCAGTGCTGGAAATTCTGTTCGCCCACAGTGCCTTTTACAGCCTGCTCAAGAACGTCCACGGAGAACTCTGACGAGCCGTGGCGATGGCCGCAATTTGGGTGCGGACTGTGGACGCGAAATTTCTGGACGGATTGGTCGTCATCGTGACCAAGGGGCTGCGTCATGCGCCCGATCTCCCTCTGCCTGTCAATAGCGCGCATCATCAGCACTGGGAACAATTCAGAAACACAGCGGTGCAGAAATTCGCGGTGTCTGGTGATCCCGGAGGAGGCTGAAAGTTGCAGCGAAAATGGACAGGAATCTTTGTGACAGGTTGGACCGTGGACGTTGCAGAATATCGTCCACGACAGCTCACTCAACGCCCCCGATGTTACTGGCCATGCCAGATCTGTCAAACGACCGCAGACGATTTCCGGGGCCTTTGTGGCGGCGTTTTTTGAAATCCGTTTTCGCGAAGAGATTCACCGCGAGACGTGGCTTTTTTCGGGATTTCTCAAGAGAGTTCGGCAGCGGGGTTGACATGTACAAAGGTGTCGTAGAAGCCGCTGCCGCCGGCCCAGTCTGTGGGTTGCTCCGGCGTGAGTAGATTGACGTGTGTGTCACGTCCGAGGGCGTCCACCAGACCGCCAAATGGGAGTCTGGCAACACCGCGGCCGACCTTTGTCGACACGCGGCACCACGCCGCGACTTCGCCCTGGGGATTGGAGACGACAACGAGCTGTCCATCCTGAATGTTGCGTGCGGCGGCATCATCCGGGTGCAGGTCAATTTCCAGTCTGCCCTCGCGGCGGCAGTGGAGTTCCAGATGGCTGTAGCCGGTGTTGAGGAAATGCAGGGTCTTGTTGGAGATCAGCTGGAGCATGCCTGGTGGCGGCAGATCGAAGTCACCCGGGCCTGGCAGCGGATCGACACCGAATTCCTGTAGGGAAGGAGCGCAGAGTTCGGCTTTTCCGGAAGGTGTTGGAAAGCCCCCGTTCGCGAATGGACGCCAGTCGGTCGGATGATTGAGGTGCATCCAGCCGAGTGTTTGAAGGGTGTCGAATGTGATGCCTTCCAGCATGGGGTGGCTGGAGTTGAGTGCGGTGCGAATCAGGGTTTCGTCGGAGTCCTGCAGCGAGGGTTCGGAACGCCCAAGTGCCACGGCAAGCCGGCGAAACAGCTCTGTATTTGCAACCGACTCACCGCGGGGAGGAATGGCGGGGAGATTCAGTGTGAGATAGTGGTGGCCCCACGCCGGTACCAGATCGAGGTGTTCGAGCTGACTGGTGGCGGGGAGGACGATATCTGCGAATCGCGCGGTGTCGGTCAGGAACAGATCATGCACAATTGTAAACAGGTCCTCGCGGAGCAATCCGCGGCGGACCATCGGCTGATTGGGCATGGTGGCAGCGGGGTTGGCATTCCAGACGAGCAGGGAGCGAATTGGTGGGGCGAGTGTTTTGCTGCAGAGGTCGCGCCCGAGGTCACGCATGTTGAGTGTGCGAACACCGGTTTGGTGTGTTTCCGGCATCAGAAGTCGATCGATGTTCAGCAGCGAGTACTGGAATGCGCCTGTCGATCTGGACAGGCCGCCCCCGAGCAGTTTCCAGGCACCGGTGAGTATTGGCAGGCAGGCGATGGTGCGAAACATCATGGCGCCGTTGCGGTGATGTTCGAGTCCGATCAGGGGACGCAGCAGGGACGGTCGAATAGTCGCATATTCACTTGCGAACTGTTCGATGTCGCTGGCGGCCAACTGGGTGATTTCCGCGGCGCGGCTGGGCGGCCAGTGCTGTACGCGTTCTGCCAGTTCGGTGTAGCCCTGGGCGTGCCGGGACACGTAGTCGTGGTCGATATGTCCATCGCGAATCAGCACGTGCATGACGGCAAGCGCGAGAACCGTATCGGTTCCGGGGCGGATCTGAAGGTGCCAGTCGGCCGCCTCGGCCGTGCGTGTGCGGATGGGATCGATGCAGATGATTTTCGCCCCGCGTCTCCGCGCTTCCTCGATCACCGGCCAGAGATGCAGGTTGGTGACGATGGTATTGGTACCCCAGAGCACAATCAGGCGGCTGTGCACGAGATCCTCAGGGTTGATGCCGACACCATTTCCCTGGGTGGCACAGAGTCCGGCGTGGGCAACGGCACCGCAGATGTTGCGTTCGAGTCGGCTGGCTCCGAGCAATCCCAGCAGGCGCTGGTCGAGTGAGGCATGATGTATGAGCCCCTGATTGCCGGCAGAACTGAACGGCAGCAGCGCTTCAGCTCCGGATTCCGCGATGATTCGTGTCCAGCGAGTGGCGATTTCTGAGAGCGCTTCATCCCATGTTATCCGTCGGAATGTGCCCTGCCCTTTGGGGCCCGTACGACGCAGCGGGTGCAGTATGCGGTCCGGGTGATAGACTCGCTGGAGGTAGTGATTGACCTTCGCGCAGAGTGTTCCGCGGGTGAATGGGTGCCGGGGATCACCACGGAGGGACAAAGCCTGGCCGTCTGCAACTTCGACCAGCCAGGCGCAGGTATCCGGGCAGTCATGTCCGCATGCGCCGCGAATGATGGAGAGCGGAGAGGACACTGCAGGTGCTCCAGAAGGAAGTCAAATCAACTGCCAGGCAACCGTCAGCAGTCCGACGGCGAGACACCAGCGGGCGAACCAGTGCAGTCGGTTGGCATCCAGCTGCCGGATGAGCCAGCGAAGGCTCACCGTGCCCACGAAAAAGCTCACGCAGGCACCGACGATCAGCGGTAGCCAATCTGGTTGAGTGTGATCACCGCGGGTGAAGACTTTGAGTGTTTCGAGGAGTGTGGCGCCGCCGATTGCGGGAATTGCCAGAAAGAACGAGAACCGGGCTGAGTCGGTGCTTCTGAGGCCACACATCAGTCCTGCGCCGACAGTACTGCCGGCGCGGGAAATTCCAGGCAGCACCGCAATGGCCTGGAAGAGGCCGATGAGCAGTGCGGAGTGCATGGGAAGTGCATCGAGGTGGACGTTGCCGGACTGCAGATGTCTGGCGAGCAGCAGAATTGCAGCCGTTACCAGCAGGCAGCAGCCGGCGGCGAGAGGATTATTGAACAGTACTTCGAGAGAATCCTTGAAGCCAAGTCCGATAATGGCGACGGGAATGGAGGCGAGAACGAGCTGTGCCAGCAGTCGGGGGCGGCGGGCTGCGTCAATAAGTTCGCGGCGGTATACAACAATTATGGACAGCAGGGTGCCGAAGTGCAGGGCCACGTTCATGGTCATGCCCTGCAGCCATTCCGGGAGTGGCTCGGAGGAGAACTGCAGCAGCAGGGCCTGGGCAATCACGAGATGGCCTGAGGAACTGATCGGAAGAAATTCGGCGATGCCCTGGACAATGCCGAGCAGGATAGCGCAGAGAAGATTCATGGCTTGGATCTGGCTGAGGAAAAGAAACGATCGATCAGCAGGTCGCTCCAGAGTCCTGCAGCGTTGCGCTGACCGAGGGGGCTGAAGTGGCGGCGCGATCCGGCACCACCACGGTTGGGGCCGGTCAGGGTGTCGGTGTCCGGGCCAGACCCGAATCCCGGAAGCTGGCTGACAGTGGCAATCGCAGACCGAATGCGACTTTCGCCCTCGGGATTGTTATAGACGGTTGGGTGCAGGGTGGACTGGGCACATAGCCAGAGTGGTTCAAATTGCCATGCTTTGACAGCCGCCGCGCGGATGGCCTGCAGGCGGGCTATGTAGTCTTCGGCGGAGGTGCCTTCGATCACGTCAGATTCTCCCTGTTGCCAGAGCACGGCACGAAATGGCCCGGCATTCCGCCCTGCCCTGTGCAGCTCCGCCGAAAGCGGCCCATCCGGTGACCACTGGCGAGTGGAGGTTCCGCCCACAGCGACGTTAATGAACCCGATGGGCAGGTTGAGATGCTCAGCGAGACGGTCACCAACCGGTGGCCAGATGGATCCTCCATCGCTGCGGTCCGGTGCTGGTTGCGGATCATCTGCCAGTTGCCAGCGGCCGGTTTCCCAGTGATATGCGGAGACTCGCCGCTGGCCATCTGTGACTTTCAGGCGTTCATCGTTGGTGTTTGTGGCATAGGACTGACCAGCGATCAGAAAAACTTCGCCGACGCCGATCGGTTCCACAGCCATCATTGTTGCCGTGCTGTCAGGCGTTTCCCGCGTGCGGACTTCGAGTCTGTACCATCCACCGGCGGGCAATGTGAGCACAGCAGTGGAAAGGTTTGATTTCGGGGGGGATGCCGGTTCAAGCGAAACTGGCTGCCAGACGCAGTCTGTCTGGTTTGGCGCGGGCGATTTATGCTGGGGATCAGTCTGAGAAAACGGAAGAATCCGGTATTCCGCCTGTGTTCCGGCGTTCAGAACTGGTGTGCCGCTGAGTTTGAGTTGTACAGTGGCAGTCCCAGGCTCCTCCACCGTCCTGACATCTGTCGGTGAGCTTCCGAGATTACGCTGCAGTACCTGCCACGGCTGGGGCGAGAGTATTGCCGGGTCTGTGAGGAGCATTGCGAGGATCATCATGCAGGAGAACTCCGGGCAGAGTCTGAGCCGTCTGGTGTGGATCGCGTAACCCCAGGGCTGGCGTTGGACGTGACTGCTATCCAGTCTGGCAGGCTTCCAACGGCATGTTAGACTGTGGGGGGTGATGCTGGCGAGGGAGGTTTGATCGGGCCAACGAAGTGGGGGCAGTGATGGCTGGGGCGGGGACAGCGGGGATCCTGGTGGAACTGTGTGCGGGGAGCATTGGAGATGTGGAGTTGGCGGCGGAACTGGGGGTGGAGCGGATTGAGCTCAACAGCGGCATGGCACTGGGAGGGCTGACGCCCTCGCCGGGGCTGGTGCGTGAATCACTTGCTGCCTACAGCGGCCGAGTGATAGGAATGGTGCGACCGCGTGAGGGTGGATTTGAGTATACTCTTAGAGAACTGCGGCAGATTTTTCGGGACGCGGAATGGATGCTGGGCGAGGGATTAGCCGGGTTGGCTGTAGGCTTTCTGGATGCATCCGGGAGTGTGGATGAGTGGTTGTGTCGGCAATTTCGGTCACTCTGCGGGAACGCCGACTTTGTGTTTCACCGAGCCTTTGACTGTACAGCGGATCCTCGGCTGGCCCTGGAGCAATTGGCAGATTGCGGAGTGAACCGGGTGTTGACCAGTGGAGGTGCGAACACGGCGCTGGAAGGAACTGCGGTGCTGCGGGCGTTGTGTGAGCAGTCGCGTGGGCGAGTGCAGGTGCTGGCTGGTGGGGGAATCAGGGCCGCGAACGTGTTGCAGGTGTTGCGCCAGAGTGGTTGTTCGGAGGTGCACGCGGGTGTCCGTGAGATTGTGGAGGCTGAACCTGTTCCGGGAATGCCGCATTTTGGTGTGCCGGGGTCTGGTCCTCGGAGTTATGGCAGGGCGTCGGCCGTAGCGCTGCGTGAATTGCTGGGAGTTGTACGGGGCCAGGGTGAGGGATCTGAGGCAGTTGGCAGGAGTGGTGGGAATGGCTGAGTTGCCGGAGTCGTGGCGGGAATTGCAGCGAGCTGCGCGTGAGGTCCGGCAACGGGCGTGGGCGCCGTATTCCCGATTTGCGGTTGGAGCAGCCTTGCTTACTGCCTCAGGCGACATAATCAGCGGCTGCAACGTGGAAAATGCGTCGTGGGGGTTGACAATCTGTGCGGAGCGTTCGGCCGTTTGCCACGCTGTATCGCTGGGGTATCGTCATTTTCGGGCGATTTGTGTTTCGCTGACGGGGATCGCCGTACCATGTGGCGCGTGTCGGCAGTTTCTGATGGAGTTTGGCGGAGATCTGCTGGTGCTGCTGGACGATGCGGCCTCCCCCGAAGGGACTCCGCCTGAAGTCGTGCGGCTGGACGAATTGTTACCGCGGGCTTTTCGGATGTTGTGATTGGTCTGGGAGGGCGATGTTATTGCAGAACCCTGCACTTCCACAGGAGAGTCGACGTGATCTCCGGGTTGTTGCGAGAACACTCGGCAGCCAGACCGTTGTCGGGCGTGTACCGGCGTTTCAGCGGGAATCTGACTTTTCGGTGCGCGGCTTTGGTCACGCATGGGCGCCGCGTGTTGATTGTCTGCGGCCTGCCGAGCAGGTTTGTTGAGGGGATCAGTTTCGTGGCCGACTTTGGCGTGATTTCCGGGTAGGTCTGCGGGCTGACTGGGGCCGTTGCTGGTCTGATTTTGTGAATTCGAGTCGATCGAGTTCGAGGAGTCGTCGGTCGGCATTGAAGATGGGGAGTGGGAGTGCTTCGGCAAGTTTTACGGCTTCTACGGGATCGAGATCCGGGCGTGCGGTGCCTTCGCCTCGGAAGATCGGGAGTCCTCTTTGGCGGGCGATGATTTCCCGCCGCGTGATACCTTTGGGGGCGTGTGGCCAGGGGGTATGGATTTCGTTCCACTGGAAGAATACGGGAAGGATGCGGAGCATGTATTTCCAGTAGCCTGGGTGGTCGGTCTGGAGAACGAGTTTTCCGCCGGGGCGTAGCGCACGGTGGGCCAGCAGCAGAAATTCCGGCGTGATCAGACGCAGGGTGATTTGATCGCGTCGATACCAGGGTTGTGGGTGGTAGCAGTGAATTTCACTGACGGAGTTTTCGGGTGTGTGCAGAGCGAGCAGTTCGCGGCCGCCGATTACGGCCCAGCGGGTATGGAGCAGTCCGCGTTGATTGGCACGCCGGGTGGCATAGCGGATCACGACAGGCAGCACATCGATACCGAGGCCGTTGTATTCGGGGTGAGTGGTGGCGAGGTGCAGGAGTGAGCGTCCGTTTCCGCAGCCGATGTCGAGGATTACCGGGGCTTCGCGTCCGAAGATGGTTTTCCAGTCGAGGTGGCCCTGCGGGACGTGCTTGAGTGCAGTGCGAGCCCACTGTTCCTGGGGCAGAATGACGCCGGGAATCGGCACATTGAACTCAAACTCGACATCACCGGGGCCGGGAAGCGGCATGGGAATTGATTTCCGGGGCAGTGGGTCACTTTTTCGCCTGAAATTCATAGAGCGAGAAAGCAAAGTGGATCAGAAGTACGGCGAGAGTGGACCAGAGGATGGAGCGGGTGATGGAGCGTGAGATATCGGAGGATGAGAGTTTGGGGGTGACGGCCTGTTGCCATGAGATGGAGCCAATGACGGCGCCACAGGCGAGAAGTTTTGCGGCCAGCCAGGCGGTTCCATTGTAAAGCAGTCCGATTTGGGGGCGCAGTTCACGATGGAAGTGGGCGTCCCAGAACGGCAGGCCGAGGTCAGGATGGGAGAGAAGGAAGGCAAAGGCAGCGCTGAGTGCGGCGACGAAGTAGCCGAGGAGGCAAAGGGCCGGAGTACCGATGAGGAAGGCCCACAGCAGGGGGGTACGGAGCAGTCTTTGAGGATTGGCATTCAGGGTTTGCAGGGCATCAAGTTGTGACGTGTAGGCGCGACTGCCGATATCCGCGGTGGCCGCTGCTCCGGAACGGGCGGCGACCAGCAGGGTTGAGAGAATGGGGACGAGGAAGCGGAAGAGCGAGAAGCCGGTGGCGTGCAGGAGGTTTTCGGTAATGAGTGGCTCAGAGAACTGGCGGAAGGGGAGGTAGCGAAAAACGAAGTCCTGAGCGACGTAACCAAGGATGCAGCAGGCGGTGGCAACATAGAGGCAGGCAGAGGGCCCGGCGACCAGCAGGAGGTAGAAGCGGGCGTAGCGGAGGCCCCAGGAGACGTTGTGCCAAAGCGGCAGCAGGATCCACGGAAGAAACAGCAGATTCTCGGCGAATTGTCCAGAGCTGCGGAGGCTTTGGGTAAGCAGCTGTGTGGCATACAGGATTGGTGCCGCGGGTCGGTTCGGGCTGAGCAGTGTTTGTGCTTCGGGGGGGGGGCCAATGCGACTGCTGAGTGACTGCCATTCGCTGCGGGGCAGGTCGTGCAGCTGCAAAGACTGGTGGTCAAACAGAATGATGCGATCGGCGATTGCTGCGAGGGTGTGATAATCGTGGGTAACAACGATCGATGTACGGCGGTAACGATCGTGGGTTTGGCGAATGAGTGTGGCGACTTGTGCAGCGGAGTGCACATCGAGTCCTGAAGTGGGTTCGTCGTAGAGAATCAGTGGGCTGTTGGGGGCAACGGCGCGGGCGATTGCCAGTCGCTGTTGCTGGCCGCCGCTGAGCACGTTAACGGGCCGGTCGATGGGAACGCGGAGTTCATTGAGGAGGGCGAGTGCGGATTCCTGCCGTGTTGAGGGGGTGAGCTGCTGAGCGGGGCTGTGGTCGATGGCGATGCGAACATTTTCAACGGGGGTAAGTTCATCGAGG
>JBEAUF010000244.1:0-12031 GCA_041161565.1 Planctomycetota bacterium
CGCAACCGGGGGCTTCCGCCCGTCCGCTCAGGAGTTGGCAGGGGTGGGCACCAGGGTGCCGGAGCGCAACCGGGGGCTTCCGCCCGACCGCTCAAACGATGCGGCCGGGGGGGCGGTAAGGCCGGCGCTACGTGTCACTCAATCTGCAGTTCATCAATATTCGGCAATTCCTCGCTGATAGTCTCGCTCGGCGGAGCAGCCGGGGCTTCCGTGGCCGCCGCACCTGCAGGGGGTTGCGGCTTAACCTCTGTGTCGGCCACCGCGAGGGGCCAGACCCAGGGACGAAAGCGTTCGGATTCGCCCGTTTGGTCCTGATAGAGGATTGCTCGGCCGCTGGTGAGTGCTGCTGCGGCGGGGGTGTCGAGGAGACTGGCGGAATCGGTCTGATTCAGCCGGAAGGCGACGCGGTAGTCGAACTCCTTCAGCAGCGAGGTTGACAGCCAGCGGATGACGTTGGAGAAGGTGTCGGACCAGATCACCACGTGAATCCCGAACTGCGGACCGCGGCGAATCAGGTCTCCCAGTCGACTGGCCGCTGTGACGGTTTTCGCCGCACCAAAACTGCCCAGTCCAAAATCGTCTTCCTCGCGTCGCAGGCTGCGGAACTGACCGATGTTCCGGATCAGCAGCAGCACCGGATGACCGTCGTCGTCCACAGCCCCCATCTCCGCAGTCTCCGGCAATTCCGAAAAGCCGGATGCAGACGGCATTCCGAAGGGATCCGGCGGGGCATCTGACCGGGCCTCGCCGGAGTCAGCCTGGCCACCGGCGGCAGCTTCCCGAGCCTTCAATCGCTGCCAGCATTCCAGAATCGCCGCGTCCGCGGTGTCCGGCTGATGCAACTGCAGCCGCGTTCCGCCATCGGATCCGCTGCTCGCAAACATCCCGGCATACTGCTGCAGCGAAACGCTGTCGCGTCCATCGTGCAGCAGATTCAGGTGAACAGGCGGCAGTCCGGCCGAAAGCCTTGCCAGCATGCTGACAACTGCAGCTCCGAGGATTGCGTCCGCCTGATCAGATTCCTGACCGGCAATCAGCAGATTCTGTCCGGCTGACTGTCGGAGTGTGACGCAGACCGGGGCGGCAATTGCGACCGGCTCACCGATCCACAGCCGGAGTGTTTGCGGATCGACGGGGGCCTTGCCGGCTCGCAGTGCATGCAGCGGTTCACAGTCTTCCAGTCGTGGCGGAACGTTGCCTTCGAACACGAGTGTTCGTCCGACGGTGGACGCAGCGGGACGGCTGCGGAGACCTCCGAGGAGCTCTTCGCGGCGGTCTTCATCCAGCCAGGCAATCTGGAACGGATGATTGCCCTCCACCATCCCGTTGGCATCGTTGTAGATGGCTTCGCCCGGACGGCTGAGCAGTCTGGCGGCGGAGTTGTCTTCGCTGAGGATCAGATGGGCGTCATTTTCGCTGCATTGCAGCGCGATGCGGACGGCCACCTGACCCAGGGTGCTGCGGGCGAGCGAATAGGCGCCGCCAAGGGTTTGGGAGCCCAGCACGGCATGAATGCCAAACGCGCGGCCCTGACGGATGAGCCGGTCCAGCAGGAGTGCGGCCCGCGCCGACACTCGATCCTCGGCCGTGAAGAATTCCTGAAACTCGTCGATCAGCAGCAGCAGTCGCGGCAGCACCTCGCGGGGATGTTCACGGCGGAATGCTGGCACGTCCTGCACTCCCCGCTGCCGAAACAATTCGCCCCGTTCCTGCAGAATTGCATCGAGTCGTTCGAGGACGCTCAGACCAAATTCGCGATCGCTCTCAATCGCAATCACTCGCGCGTGCGGCAGACCGCAGGCCGCATAAGCGCGAAACTCCACACCCTTCTTGAAGTCAATCAGATAGAACTGGATTTCACTGGGGCTGTAGTACAGCGCGAGATTGGTGATCAGAATGTGCATCAGCGTGGATTTGCCGGAACCCGTTTTCCCGGCAATCAGCACGTGCTGACTGGTTCCGCGCCCCAGCCGCAGATACTGCAGACGCGCTGCACCGGCTCGGCCAATCGGCAGATCAATGCCGTCCGCGGTGCTCAGACTCCAGATGCCGTCGGGCTTCGGTGCGATTCTGGAAAAGGAAACTTCCACGCGCCGCGCATCGCGGGACTGGGCGCCAACGGAACGCACGAGCGAAACGTAGCCGGCGGCATCAGGCGGAGCGGCCGCGGTGAAGCGGACAGCTGCCGAGGCCACTCCGGCCGGCAGCACCGCAGACTCCGGCAATCCCGTTCTCGAAGCCGCCCCTGCGACAAACCGCTCCGGTAACACCTGTCCTCCCCGAACCTGCCACTGCAGACAGCTGCCTCGGAGCACGGCCGGGTCGAAACTGCGCGGCAGCGTCTGTTCGGGAGACCACGTCATCAGCACGTGCACCCCGCAGCGGGCACCGCTGGTGAGGATCCCGGAAAGATGCCGACAACTCTCTTCCGTGAAGCCTGCCGGGAAACCGGCGATGACCACGAAGTGATAAGGTTCCGCCACTTCTCCGGCCGCAGCGTTGTAGTCTTCGAGTGTTTCGAATTCGCTGCGGAGATATGTCTGGAACACATTCTCCATGTGCTCCGTGACCTTCTGCAGCCGCTCACGAATCTGCGAAGCATCGGTCCAGATGCGGCTGTCGATGAGCAGTTCATCGAAGTCGGCCAGGTGCATCAGCGCTGAAAAGCTCTGCCCCAGTCCGGCAGGGTCGATCAGCGTGAACTGGATGCGACCGGGGATGACCGTGGTAAGCAGTCTCAGGAGCAGCATCCGCAGAAACTCAAGCGCCGCTTCCCGGCCGGCAGCATCGTGCTGCACGGCGATTGACAGGTCTGCTGGAAACCTCAGCAGTCCTGGGAGCTGCATCTGCAGCGAAGCATTCGGGAATGGTTCTGTGGGTTTCGCCTGCGGCAGCGGTGGCTGTGGGAAGTCGGCGGTGAGCAGTCCGGCGGTGAGATCCCGCGGGAGCTGTGCGGGGGGTGTCCAGCCGCGTTCCAGGAGACTGCTCCATTCCACACACGCAGCCCCCCGATCCGAGGATCCGGCGGCCAGCAGTCGCGCGGCGGCGAGGTCGTTTCGCCACTGTCCGAGAGCGGTGGCGAATTCACATTCGATGGACTGTCGGCGAGCGGCCGACTGCTGCTGCAGAGTCTGCAGCTCGGTTCGCAGCCGGGTCTGCATGTCCCGCTGCACCCGCGCCTGCTCGTTCTGCAGCCACTGGTCGATGTCCGCAGATTCACGGGCTCCCTGGCCGGCGACCGCAGCCAGTTCGTGCTGCAGTGCGGTGGCGTCGTTCTGAGCAGCGGAGTGGCGGTGGGTTTCGAGTGTTGTGAGTTCTGCGGCGGCGGCGGCTTCAATGGCCTGCTTCCGGGCTTCCCGGCGACGCACATTATCCGCCGCCCACTGCTCACCGGCCTGCTCGAGCCGCTTCAGTTCCTGACGACTCTTTGAACGCCACAAATCCGCCGCGGCGCGGGCATTCACAGCCTGCTGGAGCATTTCTTCGTATTCGCCCCGCAGACGGGACTGCACGATTGAAAGCAGAATCAGCGTGAACAGAAAGGCGGTTGCTCCACCGATCAGACAGGAAATCCCGAACCACTGCCAGTCGGGCTGGCCGAGTCCCGGGTTGAGGTAACGTGAAATGTCGGCCCGCACGACGAGGCTGATTACGGCAGCGACCAGAAAGATCAGCAGCGCGAGCCCGTAGAGGCGCGCTCCGAGCACCCATTGGGGCAGGGAGAGTCGGTTGAGTCGGCCGGAGGACAGGATCAGTTTGTCGATCCACTCCAGCGCCTCAGTGCGCGCTGGCTCGCGTTGCCGCGACTGGATGGCGGCGGCGGGCTGGGAACCTTCGTGAGCCGCGTGGCAGGCGGCCAGATATGCGGCCGACGCCTGCATGCGGGTGTCGAGATCTTCCAGACGCTGCCTGAGGGATGTTTCCTGAGTTTCAAAGTTTTCCCGCGCACGCTCCGCCTGACTCAGCGGCGAATCCTCGCGGTTTTCATCGAGCACTTCATTGAGGACCCAGAGATCGTTCTGGAGCCTGGCGCGGACGGCCGCAACGGCTTCGTGATGCCGGTGCTCGCGGTCCTGCTGCCGGCTGTCGAAGTTGCGCTGCAGGGCCAGGCGCTGCGTTTCCGCGGCGTCGCTGACCCGCTCCAGTCGCGCTGCGGCCTCGGCCTCCAGAGCCTTCGCGGACGCCTGCTGATGCTCCGCGATGCTCTGCCGCAGAGCTGCTTCCGCCTTGCGGGATTGTTCGCTGAGAGTGTCGAGGGCTGCCTGCAGTTCACGGCAACGCAGAGCTGCGGTAACGACACTCGCCTGCAGACCGGACAGCTCGCCGTACTGCCCAACCAGATTGCTCCGATTTTTCAGATTCGGATCAGTTGCCGCGGAATTCACTTGATTCTCCGAAAAATCCCGTTCCGCCCGTCGACAGGTTGACTGATGGCGTCAGTCTATCGATTTCCCCACGGAGATGGAAACGCTGAAGCGGCGCGCGGATCGTCAGCAAACCCCGCGGAATTTCTCGATCCGGCCGGACTTCCTGGGCTTGACTCGCACGGGGAACCTGAGAAGCTGGTGGGCTGCCGGGGAACAGGATCGTTTCCCGATCAACCCACCTTCCATGCGATTTCCCACCTGGAGTTTTCGGATGCGGCTATTCTCTGCTGCCGTCTGTCTGTTCACACTGCTCACCGTTCCCGCCTCCGCCCAGCAGCTGTCCCTGCAGCCTGGCGAGCACATCGCCGTCATCGGCAACACCCTGGCTGACCGCATGCAGCACGACGGCTGGCTGGAAGCGGGCCTGCATTACCACCTGCCCGGGCACAAGCTGGTGTTCCGCGATCTGGGTTTCAGTGGCGATTCGCTCACCGAACGTCCCCGCTCCGATAACTTCGGTTCCCCCGATGACTGGCTCAACAAAGTCAAAGCCGACGTGATCATCGCCTGTTTCGGGTACAACGAATCCTGGGGCGGCGAATCGGGTGTGCAGCAGTTTAGGGAACAACTGCAGGCGTTCATCGCCCACACGCTGGCCCAGAAATACAACGGCCGCTCCGCCCCCCGTCTGGTGCTCTGCTCACCCACCTTCTTCGAAGACCTCAAACTGCGATCCCTTCCGGACGGCAGCCTGCAGAACCGTAATCTCGAATTGTACACGGCCGCCATCCGCGAAGTGGCCGCCACCGCCGGCTTGCCGTTTGTGGATCTCTTCAAAGCCACATGCGATGCCGCTGCCACCGTTAATTATGATGCCAGCCCCGCCCGCAATCTGGACGGACTGGTGCGAGATCGTTTCGGCAAAGACCTCCCCGACACCCCCGTGGACGGTACCATTGCCATTCCGGCGCTGACAATCAACGGTGTGCATCTCACCGACTTCGGTAATCAGGTTGTGGCCAGCGCAATTCTTAATACCGTGTTCGCTCCCGGCGCACCCACCCCCGACCGAAACAGGCTCGAAGCCATCCGCCAGGCAGTGCTCGCCAAAAACCTGATTTGGCACAACGTGTACCGAGCCACCGACGGCTACAGCGTCTTCGGCGGTCGCTCCGGACTGCAGTTTGTCGGCGGTCAGACCAACTTCGTGGTGATGCAGCGGGAACTGGAAATTCTGGAAGCCATGGCCGCCAATCGCGATGCCGTCATTCACGCGGCGGCCGCCGGACAGACCATCAGCCCCGACGACGGCAACCTCCCCAAACCGCTGGAAGTCGAAACCAACAAGCCCGGTCCGCTCGAAGGTGGTCGGCACGTGTTCCTCGGCGGAAAGGAAGCCATCGAAAAAATGACGGTCCACTCCGGCATGGAAGTGAACCTGTTCGCTTCCGAAGAAATGTTCTCAGACCTTGTCAACCCCGTGCAGTCCGCCGTCGATGCCGATGGCCGGCTGTGGGTCGCCGCATGGCCCACCTATCCGCACTGGAATCCGCTCGAAGCCATGAATGACAAGCTGCTGATCTTCCCGGATGACAATGCGGACGGAGTCGCCGATCGCTGCATCACGTTCGCCGATGGACTCCATAACCCCACGGGCTTCGAATTCTGGAATGGCGGCGTGCTTGTCGCCATGGCTCCGGACATCTTCTTCTTCAAGGACACCGACGGTGATGATCGTGCGGATATTCGCCAGCGCATCTTTCACGGACTGGATTCCGCCGACACCCATCACACGGCCAATGCGTTTGCGATGAGCCCCGGCGGAAAGTTCTATTTCTCCCGCGGCATCTTTCACGCCGAAACATTCGAAACACCGTGGGGCCCCGCCAAACGCTTTGGCACCGGAGGCACCGGTGTGTATGAATGGGACCCCGTGACCTTTGATATCAATTTCCATTTCCCCATCGGCCCCAACCCCCACGGTGATGTTTTCGATCAGTGGGGCAATCAGTTCGCCACCGATGGCACCGGCGGTACCGGTAACCATATCGGCATCCCCGGTCGAGGCGCCCCTCGGCAGCTTTACGACAAACGCGTCCGCCCCGTTCCCGCCATCTGCATTCTCGACAGCCAGCGATTCCCCGCCGCCAATCGCGGCAACCTGCTGATCGCCAATGTGATCGGCTTCCAGGGAGTCACCCAGTATCAGTTTGAAAAACAGGGTGCCAGCTTCTTTGCGAAGGAAGTCGAACCCATCGTGTATTCCTCCGACCCGAACTTCCGCCCCAGCGACATGGAGATCGGCGGCGACGGAGCCCTCTACATCCTCGACTGGCAGAACCCGATCATCGGCCACATGCAGCACAATCTGCGTGACCCCAGCCGCGATCATCTGCACGGCCGTATTTATCGTGTCACCACCACCGGCACGCCCAATGCCCCCGCAACGAAACTCGCCACCGCCGACACCCGCACGGTCGTCCGCACACTCGCTTCCGACACGCTCGCCGAACGTTCCCGGGCCCGTGGTGAAATCACCGAACGCCCCCCGGCTGAAACTTTGACCGCTCTCCGCGAATGGACTGCCACACTCGATCCCGCCAAAGCCGCCGATGCCCGCAGCCTCGTCGAAGCTCTGTGGGTCACCCAGCAGCTGCGACAGGTCGACGAACAACTCCTGCAGGCACTCCTGAAGTCCCCCGTAGCGGATGCCCGGGCAGCCGCGGTCCGCGTCATTCGTGACCTCGCCCGCGATGTGGCCGTGCGTTCAGCCGAGGAATCAGCTGCTGCCGCCGCAGTCCGCCCCGCCGATGCCATCCCGGTGGTACTCGACGAACAGCAGCGCACCGCTGCCGTTACCCGCTGGGAAGAACAGCTCGTGCGACTCGCCTCCGACCCGGACCCCCAGGTCCGCGCAGATGCCGTCGTGGCCGCCACCTTCACCCGCGGACCACTCGCCGCCGAAGTGCTTTTCGCAGCCATGCAGACGGAACAGGACCAGCAGCTGAGCTTTGTGATTGACCAGGCCCGCGGGATTCTCAATCCGGACCAGGTAATCCGCGAAACACTCGCTGCCGGCAAAAAACTCTCCCGCAACGCCGAAGCCTGGGCCCTCTCCAGCGCCGGTGTCGATGACCTGCTCAAAATGGACAAGACCGAGGGCGTCTATCGCGCGATTCTGACCCGCGAAAATGTGCCGGCTGAAGTCCTCCAGACCTCCCTCGCCGGACTCGCCAAACTTCGCGGGGTCCCGGAAATTGACGAACTCTTCAGCCTCATCGAAGAACTCAACGCCCGCGCCAGCGTCAATGTGCTCAACAGCCTCAGCCGACTGCTCGCCGCCCAGCCCGCCGATCAGCTGGTGCGAGTCCGCGATCGCATTGCCCGGCTGGCCGCATCCGCACGCTCCACAGAAACTCGCCGAGTCGCCATCGCCGCGTGGATCAGCGCCGATGGCAACGGCACCGCCGTGCTCGCAGCTGTCCGCGGTGGCACAATCACCGTCGAAGATCTGCTCCGCTCCGTGTCCCTCGTATCCGCACCAGCCGCCCGCGATGCCCTCTTTGACCCGCTCGCCAAACTCGTGCCCACACTGGCCGGTTCCCGCGGAGCCACCCCGCTCTCCAAACCCGGCCTGCAGGTGGATTTCTTCGCGCCCAATCCTCCCAACGTCTCCCGCGAAACACTCGCCGCCGCCAAACCCACCGCCAGCGGTACAGCCGTCACGGTGGTCATGGACCAGCCCGTGCTCAAAACCCGCGATGGATTCGCTCTGCGATTCTCCGGTCAGCTCAGAGTCGACAAACCGGGCCGGTACACGTTCTTTCTCAGCTCCGACGACGGCTCGCGGTTCTACCTCGACGGTGAACAGCTCATCGACAACGATGGACTGCACGGCATGGTCGAAAAACGCGGCACCGCAACGCTCGAAGCCGGCCTGCACGAAATCCTCGTGACCTACTTTGACAATGGCGGAGGTGATGGACTCGGGTTCGAATGGTCGGGGCCCGGCATTCCCCGCCAGGCAGTCCCCCCGGAAGTGCTCGTTTCCGCAGCTGCTCAGACCGTTCAGGATCTGGGCATCACCGCCCTGATGTCGCTGCCAGGACGCGAAACGGACAAAGCGACCTTGCTCGCCGGACTGCTGCAGGACGCCGCCTCACTCCAGACTTCGCTCACCGCCGCCTCCGCGCTGCCCGCCGAAGCCTGGACTCCCGCCACCGCCGCGATCGCGGCAGCTGCGGCCACGGCCGACCTTGCCGGCCGCGAACCGCGTGATCGCAATTCACCAGCCGCCCAGCCTGCACTCCAACTGGCCCGAACCGTCCGCACCCGCCTCGATGCTCCGGCTCTGCAACAACACGATCGGAAACTGGCGGACGTTGTGGTGCCGCTGATCACACTCGGAACCGTCCGCGAACGCATGATCTACGACCGCGAAACGCTCGTGGTTCAGGCCGGCCGACCGATCGAAATTCGCCTCACCAACACCGACAACATGCCGCACAACCTGGCGATTGTGCGGCCCGGAAGCATGGCGGAAGTGGGCGAGCTGGCAGAAGCCACCGGCCGTGACGCCGATGCGGCCGCTCGCAACTTCGTCCCCAAATCCGACAAAGTGCTGGCCGCCGGAAAGCTCGTGCAGCCCGAACAGACGGATTCCCTGTTCTTCGAAGTCCCCAAAGAGCCCGGCATCTATCCGTACGTCTGCACCTACCCGGGACACTGGCGCAGAATGTACGGTGCCATGTATGTGGTGGCCGATCTGCCGGCCTGGGAAGCCGACCCGGCCGCTGCACTCGCCGCCAGCGGTCTCAAAATCCAGGATGACCTCCTCAAATACCTCGGACGCAACACCGAATGGGAGCTCTCAGATCTGCAGGGTGATGTCATGCACCTCGCACATCGCGCCAACCAGTACGCGGTGGGCAAACAGCTGTTCACGGCCGCTTCCTGCATCGGCTGTCACAAGCTGGCCGGGCAGGGACAAAACGTCGGCCCGGATCTGACAAAACTTCCGCCGGAATACTCAAAGACCGATGTGCTCGATCACATCCTCAACCCGTCCAAAAAGATTGACCCAAAGTTCCAGTCGAAGATCATCACGCTGAATTCCGGCAAAGTTGTGACGGGCCTCGTGATCGAAGATACGCCACAAAGCCTGAAGGTCGTCGATAATCCGCTCGCCCCCGACAAGGCTGTGGTCATCAGCCGGTCCGATATCGAGGAAGTGGCGGCGTCTGATGTCAGCATCATGCCCAAAGGCGTGCTCAATAAGCTCACGCGCGAAGAGATCTTCGACCTGCTGGCCTTCGTGCTGGCCGGTGGCGATCCGAAAAATCCCCTGTTCGCTGAACACCATGACCATGGAAAGAAGTAGGCTGCGATCCATGCGACACCGTCACCCGCTCCCGCAATCGCTCCTGCCGGCACTCGTCCTGATCACGGCTCTCTCCGGCCTGCCCCGAGCCGCCGCGTCAGACTGGCCGGCTTTCCGCGGGAGTGACGGGCAGGGCAATGCCCCCGCCGGCAACTATCCGCTTGAATGGTCCGCGGACCGCGGCATCGCCTGGAAAACGCCGCTCCCCGGAGCCGGCGCATCGTGCCCTGTGATCTGGAAGAACCGTATCTACATCACCGCCTACAGCGGCTTCTTCGTACCCGAACAGCCAGGCGGCACCCAGGCAGACCTCAAACGCCACCTGCTGTGCCTCGACCGAAAAACCGGCCGCCAGCTCTGGCAGCAGGACATCCCCGCGAAGCTCCCCGAAGAAGAACGCATTCGCGATCATGGCTTCGCCGCCAGCACTCCAGCGGTCGACGACAGACAGATCGTCTGCTTCTTTGGTAAAACCGGAGTGATTGCGTTTGATCACGAGGGGAAGCAGCTCTGGAAGACCGAGGTGGGCGACAAAACGCACGGCTGGGGCAGCGCTGCTTCACCCGTGCTCTGGAAAAATCTCGTATTCATCAATGCCAGCGTTGAGAGTGAATCGCTGTTCGCCCTCGATGCCCGCACCGGCCGCGAAGTCTGGAAGGCCGACGGCGTTCGCGAAGCCTGGAATACTCCGCACATCACCACTGCCGACGGAGGCCGTGAAGAACTCATCGTGGCCTGCCAGAAAAACCTGCTGGCCTTCGACCCCGCCTCCGGAAAACCGCTCTGGACCTGCGATACAGATATCACCTGGTATATGGTCCCCAGTGCCGTCAGCCACCAGGGCACGGTGTATTGTCTGGGGGGGCGTTCCGGAGTAGCCGGGCTGGCGGTTAAGGCCGGTGGCAGCGGCGATGTCACGTCCAGCCGACGGCTCTGGACCAGCCTCAAAGGTTCCAACGTCACCTCGCCCATCTACCATGCGGGACACCTGTACTTCATGCATGAAAGCCGCGGTATCGCCATGTGCCTGCGCGCTGATACGGGGGAAGTGGTTTATGAACAGCGACTGGAACGCGCCGGTCAGGTCTATGCTTCCGCACTGCTGGCGGGCGACCGCATCTATTACGTGACCCGCGAAGGCCGAACATTCGTGGTGGCAGCGTCCCCTGAATTCAGGCTGCTGGCCACAAGCGACCTGCGCGATGGTTCCGTATTCAACGCCGCACCGGTTCCAGACGCCGACGCCGGCAGACTGCTGATTCGATCCGACAAGGCCCTTTACGCCGTCGGCAAATAACATCAGCAACGTTCACCCGGCACGAGGATGGAACAGAAGTCTTCCGGGATGCCGGAATCGGACGAACAGTCGTTGCCAGGTCTCCCCTGAACGATGGCTGTTACTTCCGGGATGACGATTAAGGACGGGATGGGCAGGCGTGTGACGCGTGCGGGATTCGCGTGGGAACGTGGGCTGTTGGCAAATTCGTAACGACTGCGTTAACCGGGTTGCGGGAGTGACGCATCCACGTCAAAGCCAGCACCAACCGCAACTCCGGTTGAACGCTTTGTTCGTCTTGTTTCCCGTATTGTGCGACCTGACACTTGCTGTTCCTTTTGCAGGCGAGCGACTAGCCCCTCCAGCGTACCACCAGATTCCGCAAGCAATTGCTCGCGGATTTCGTGCAGTTCATCGAGTATCCGTTGTGTTGTTGCCATTCAGTTGCCCCCAAGGAATTCTGCTGGCGTGCAAACCAGCATTCCACCTAAACCTTCACGTTCCAGCAATTCGTAAACGCGAGGAAGCTCATGAGCATTCGCAATATGCTTGCAGTTCAAGGTTAACAGATACTTTACACCGCCCAGCGCTGCGGTTGCAACATGCAACGCATCGGCGGCAGCCTTTTGCGGCATCATGTGAGAAGCGATCAACAAGGCAGCCAGAGCCTGAACGTCAGAATTGATATCCAACAGTGGGAGGCCGCTTAGCAATCTGAGCCTCTCGGTGGCCGCCTCATCCAGAGTCAGTTGAGAAGTAACGAGGTCAAACTTCGGCCGCTCAACACTCCACCAGTCGCGTGCCTGCTGCTGAAGTGCCGCGATTTGAATGTCGCGGCTCGGCCTCGCCGTCGCATAGCTGACGATTGACGTCTCGATGTAGACTGTATCCATTGCGACATTCTATGAAGACGAACGCGACCGTTCACCGGGCCGCGGCGAAAGAGGTTTATATCAGAACCCGCGCGGCCAGCGGCTCCGGTGAAACGGATTGTTATTCCCTATGTTG
>JBEAUF010000253.1:0-3075 GCA_041161565.1 Planctomycetota bacterium
GGGTGGTGTTCGGGGGCTGCGGCGGCGGTTGCGGGGAACCACGTCAGCAGAGGCCTGTGGAATTCTGCCTTTTTATGGCGTATGTGGCAAGAATGTTTTCGCGAAACGGTGATTCTGACGGCGTTCGGCGGAAACTGAGAAATGCTCTGAGGTTGACTTCGCGGGTGAGGGCAGGATAATTCCGGCCCCGTGAATCCTGAAATGCAAAACCCGCAGCCCACCCGCATCGAAATCGAAAGCGCCGTCAGTGTTGAAGAAAAAGATCCCTCTGTATCTGACTCCCCAGGAGCGTGAGGGTCTGCGCGCGGCGGGGCAGTTCAATGCACAACTCATGGACTTCCTGCGTCCCCACATCGTCGAAGGCAACTCCACCGATAAACTCGACCGCCTCGCCCTCACCTACACCCGCGACCACGGACACACCCCAGCCTGTCTCAATTACAAGGGCTACCCGCGGACCATCTGCGCCAGCGTCAACGAAGTGGTCTGCCACGGCATTCCCAACACTCGGCCACTCAAATCAGGCGACATCGTCAACATCGACATCACCACCATCGTGGATGGCTGGTACGGCGATCAGTCAGAAACATTTCTGATCGGCGAAGTTTCCGAATCTGCCCGTCGGCTTGTGCAAACCACGTTCGACGCACTCTACGTGGGCATCAATGCTGCTCGACCCGGCTGTCCGGTGATCGATATCGGCCGTGCCATCCAGGCCTTCGCCCACCAGGCCGGCTACTCGGTTGTGCGCGAATATCAGGGGCACGGGATCGGCCGCGACTTCCACCAGGAACCCGGCATCCCACACGTCCCACAGCTTAACTCCACCCGCGATTTCCTCCACCCCGGCACCTGCTTCACCATCGAACCCATGCTCAACATCGGCTGCTGGGAAACAGTGCTCGACAAACGTGACAAATGGACCGTTCGCACCCGGGACGGAGCCCTGTCGGCACAGTTCGAACACACCCTGCTGATGACCGAGACCGGCCCGGAAATACTCACCACCACACAACTCGGTCCACAGGCCGGCCATCGCTTCTGAAAACCCGCCCCGCATGAGTTCCGTTGAAGAAATCAACGACCTGCTGACGCTCTGCGAAACCCGTATCCACTACGAGTTCCGCGACCGAAATCTCCTGCGCCGCTGCCTCACTCACAGCTCCTCAGCCGAAACCCGACTCGATTCCAACGAACGCCTCGAATTCCTCGGCGACGCTGTGCTCGGACTGGTTATCTGCGAATACCTCTTCCAGCTCTTCCCCGATCAGCGCGAAGGACAACTCACGCAGATGAAGAGCTGGCTCGTCAGCCGCCAAACCTGCGCCCGCGTCGCCCGACTGCTGGAACTCGAACCACTCATTCTCGTCGGACGCGGACTCCAGCAAATCCCCGACTCAATCCTCTCCGCCAGCGTCGAAGCACTCACCGCCGGCATCTACTTCGACGGTGGCATGGACGCCGCTCGCCAGTTCATCCTCCGCGCCTTCGCCGAAGAACTGCAGATCTGCCGCCCCGTCGATGTGGAAAACTACAAAAGTCAGCTCCAGGAATTCACACAGCGGGAACTCAGCTGCACCCCGGAATACTCCGTCGTCGACGAATCCGGACCCGATCACGCCCGCGAATTCCAAATCGCCGCCCGAATCGGCTCCAGACAGTTTCCCGCCGGACGCGGACGGAGTAAAAAGGAGGCCGAGCAGCAGGCCGCAAGAAACGCCCTCAGCCTGCTGCTCGGCATCCCCGAAGAAAATCCGCCCCCCAACGTCACAGATACACCCAGCCCTCCGCCTGCCAGTCCCGCCTGCACAACCTGTTCGAGGGAACCCCAGTCCGTGCAAACCATCGATGCCACGGTGCTCTTCAGCCCCGATTCGCCACACCTGCGGTTCCTCCCGGAAGGCCCGTATGCGCTGGGCCCCGGCCGCTTCAGCTGGGTCGCCATTCAACATGCCGCGGATGTCCCGGTCGGCTCCATCAATCTGTTCGACATTGCGTCCCGCAGCAATCAGTCCTGGACACTCCCCGGACGACCCGGATTTGCCTTCCCCACAGATCAGCCCGGAGTCTTCGTGGCGGGCGTCGAACGCGCCGTGGGACTGTTCGATACCAACACCGGTCGCTGGACGGCCCTCATCGAAAACGTGGATTCCCACGTCAGCAACACCATCATCAACGACGCGGTCATCCACGACGGCAACCTGATCTTCGGCTGCAAGGAACTGGAATTCAAAACACCCAAGGCAGGACTGTATCTCTGGCGCCGCAGCGATCGCAGACTGCTGCAGCTCAGAAACGACCAGATCTGCTCCAACGGCAAAGCCGTCGTCAGCTCTGACACAGACGGACTCATACTCTACGATATCGATTCCTGCACAAAACAAATCATCCGCTGCCGCCTTGATCCGGAAGCCGGCACCGTCAGTCACCAACAGATCGTCGTGGATCTGACTTCAGAAGCCGTCTTTCCCGACGGCATGATTCTGACGCCCGATGAGCAGTCCCTGATTGTCGCACTCTATAACCCAGGCGACCCGGAAGCCGGTGAGGCCCGCCAGTATCGGCTGCAGGATGGCCAGCTGGAACGCATCTGGCGTTGTCCAGGTTCACCACGCGTCACCTGTCCGCAGCTCGTGGAACACAACGGTCGCGTCTGGCTGCTGCTCACAACCGCCGTGGAAGGCATGTCGTCCGAACAACAGCAGCGACACCCGACCGCCGGCA
Source organism: Planctomycetota bacterium (assembly GCA_041161565.1). Classification (GTDB taxonomy): domain Bacteria; phylum Planctomycetota; class Planctomycetia; order Planctomycetales; family Planctomycetaceae; genus SXXK01. Next base: position 2,725 of record JBEAUF010000253.1, read on the forward strand.
GCCTGTTTATTGCTGAAACCGACTTCCACAGCATCGGATCTCAACCCCTGTTCCCCGTGCCGTAACTGGAAAATGAATTGCCATCCCCCACACACATCGCAATGATGAAAATCGCATTCACAACACACTGAACCGCCCGGATGGCAAACACACTGAGCCGCCTCGCGGAAGAGCACTGAGCCGCAGGGCGGAAGCCAGCGGGTAAAGTGCCCTGCAACGCGCCACCAACGCCCATGACGGCCCACCCTCCGCCCAGGTGCCAGCCACGCCATAACAAACGTGATGACAAGCACACTGAGCCGCCTCGCGGAAGAGCACTGAGCCGCAGGGCGGAAGCCCGCGGGTAAAGTG
>JBEAUF010000273.1:0-24211 GCA_041161565.1 Planctomycetota bacterium
TGGCCTCGGGGTCAAGGAGTAGTTTATAAGTGTCTTTTCCAGGTGGATGCCGCCAGGCGGCTCAGTGCGCGTCCTCACTTCTCACTTCTCACTTCTCACTTCTCACTTCTTACTTCCATCCGCTCCCCTCGCACGGTGGCGTCAGCAGCACGTAGCCAGGGCTCTTTACCCGCGGGCTTCCGCCCTGCGGCTCATACGCTCCCGCCATGCGGCTCAGTTTGTTTTCTCACTTCTCACTTCTCACTTCTCACTTCCGTCTGCTCCCCTCGCACGGCGGCGTCAGCAGCGCGTTGCCAGGGCTCTTTACCCGCGGGCTCCCGCCCTGCGGCTCATGCGTTCCCGCCCTGCGGCTCATGCGATCGCCCTGCGGCTCATGCGATCCTCAGCACCGTTATCCACTCCTGAACCCTCAGCGAGATCCTCGCCGCTGCAGCACGTGGAAGAACACGGGCGTCAGAAACACGCCGAAGATTGTCACTCCCAGCATTCCCGCGAACACAGCCAGGCCCAGAGTCCTTCGCATTTCCGCGCCGGCGCCTTCTCCCAGCACCAACGGCAGCACGCCGAACACAAACGCAAGGCTGGTCATCACAATCGGCCGCAAACGCAGTCGACAAGCGTCCACAGTTGCCTGCCGCGTTTCAGTCCCCGCCAGACACAGACTGCGAGCGTACTCCACAATCAGAATCGCATTTTTGCAGGCCAGCCCCACCAGCACGATAAAGCCGATCTGCGTGAAGATATTGATGTCCATCCCCCCCCAGATCACGCCGGCAACTGAGCACAACAGGCACATCGGCACCACAAGGATCACCGCCAGCGGCAGCAGCCAGCTTTCGTACTGAGCCGCCAGCACCAGAAACACCAGCACCACAGCCAGCAGAAACGCGTACATCGCGGTATTGCCCGCCAACTGCTGCAGGAAGGCGAGTTCCGTGTATTCCACCTTCATGCCCGGGGCCAGCCCTCGCTCCGTCGCCGCATACAGCGCATCAATCGCCTCTCCGGAACTCACACCCGCCGCCGCATCCGCATTCACGAACGCTGCCGGATACAGGTTATGGCGATAGATCATCAGCGGCCCCGGAACCGGACGCACTCGGATAAACGTCGATAACGGCACGCTGCCGGCCGTCGCTGATCGGACATACATCCGCCGCAGGTCCTCCGTCCGCATCCGATAGTCCGCATCTGCCTGGACGTTCACCTGCCACGTTCGACCAAAGCGGTTGAAGTCATTGACATACAGCGAACCGAAGTTCACCTGCAGAGCACTGAACACGTCGCCCAGAGACAAACCCATCTTGCGGACGGCGTCACGATCGACCTCCAGATCCAGCCACGTGGTGGTGGCCCGAAAGCCGGAAAACAGGTCCCGCAGACGCCCGTCCGCCAACCCCTCGTCCACCGCCGCCTCACTGACCGACTCCAGCACCTCTAGGCCGTTTTCACCCCGATCCTGAATCACCACTCGAAACCCGCCCGCTGCCCCCAGGCCCTCTATCGGAGGGGCTCCCAGCAGGTGCACTTCCGCGTCGGCCACTTCGGTTTCCAGCAGCTCGCGGACCGACTGAGCGATCAGGTCAGCCGTCAGCCCACGCGGTACACGCTCGGAAAAATCATCCAGCATCAGGTACATCGAACCAAAGTTGGCCGCAGCGGTATTCAACAGCAGCGACTGGCCGGCAATCGCCACCGTATGGCGGACGCCCGGTACCTGACTCGCCAGCTCTTCCACGCGGCGCATCACAGCCTGAGTGCGATCCAGAGCTGCAGAATCCGCCAGCCGCACATTCAGCACCAGATAGCCCTTGTCCTGCGGCGGAATAAAACCGGTCGGAGTCTGCCGAAAGAGTTCCCAGGTGCCACCCACCAGCACAGCGTAAAGCAGGAGCACCACAGGACTCGCACGAAGCAGTCCGCGGACGATCGCCACGTAACCATTCGTGCTGTGGTCAAACCCCCGATTGAAGATCGCAAATCCGTGCCCCAGCAGCCGATTGAGCAAACGACTGCAAACGCCCGCCAGCAGCAGACCGGCCAGAGCACACAGGAGGCGTCCCGGAGTATCCGACAGCCAGCCAGGAAGCGCGAACTGAGTCAGCCGCGGCAGCAGCGCCGGGTACACCACAGCCCCCGCCAGCCATGCGCCCAGGAGCGCGGCGCCGGGACGCGGGAGCGGTTCCGGCAGCCGCCCCGCCTCGCGGGGCCGCAGCAGCAGCACCGCCAGCGCGGGACTGAGCGTCAGAGAATTGAATGCAGAAATCAACGTTGAAATCGCAATCGTGACTGCGAACTGCCGAAAAAACTCACCCACCACACCCGTGATGAAGGCACACGGCACGAATACCGCGGTCAACACCAGCCCGACAGCGATCACGGGACCTGCCACCAGATCCATCGCACGCAGCGCAGCCTCCCGCGGCTGCATCCCCGCTGCCAGATTGTGCTCCACCGCCTCCACCACCACGATCGCATCATCCACCACAATGCCCACAGCCAGCACCAGCCCGAACAGCGTGAGCACATTCAGGCTAAAGCCAAAGGCCAGCATCGCGGCAAAGGTGCCCACAATCGCCACCGGTACCGCCACCAGCGGTATTACGGCCGGACGCCAGCCCTGCAGAAACACGAGCACCACAAGCCCCACAAGCACCACCGCGTCACGCAGCGCTGTCACCACTTCACGGACGGATTCGCGAATGAAGGGCGTTGTGTCATAAACTATGCTGTAGTCCACACCCTCCGGAAACCGCTGACGCAGCTCCTCCATCCTCGTCCGCACCGCCTCCGCCACCTGCAACGCATTACTCCCAGGCAACTGATAAATGGAGAGCGCCACAGAAGGCTGACCGTCGAGCGTGCAGACCTGGTCGTATGCCGCCGCTCCCAGCTCCACGCGAGCCACATCCCGCAGCCTGAGCATCCGGCCTTCACCATCAGAACGCAGCACCATATTCCCAAACTGCTCAGCGTCCGCCAGCCGACCCAAAGTCGTCATTGTGTATTGAAATACCTGCCCGGACGTCGTTGGCTGCTGACCAATCGCACCAGCAGCCACCTGGGTATTCTGCTGCTCAATCGTCCGCAGCACATCCTGAGTACTGATGCCGCGAATCGCCATCTGCTGCGGGTCCAGCCAGACTCGCATGCTGTAGTCCCGGCGACCCAGAAACGAAATATCACCAACTCCCTCCACCCGCGATAACTCGTCCCGCATCTGAATCGTCGCATAGTTGCTCAGATACAGATTGTCCCGGTTGCCGTCAGGGGAGAACAGGTTGATGATCATCAGCACCCCCGGGGCCTTCTTACGCACCGTCACGCCGCGACGCTGCACGAGTTCCGGGAGCGTCGGCTGAGCCAGCGCGACGCGGTTCTGCACGAGCACCTGCGCCAGATTCAGGTCAGTCCCCGGCGCGAACGTTACTGTCAGCGTCCAGCCGCCGTCGTTCGTACACTGGGAAGACATGTACAACATGCCCTCCACACCATTCACCAACTGTTCAATCGGCGACGCCACCGTGTCTGCAACAACCTTCGCATTTGCACCCGGATACATGGTGGAAATCTCCACTGTGGGTGGAGCGATTTCCGGGTATTGAGAGATCGGCAGCGCAAAGACAGCGATACCGCCCGCCAAAGTAATCACGACGGACAGGACGGTGGCAAATATCGGGCGATCGATGAAGAAGCGGGAAAACATAGTCCCCCGAACATTAGCGGGACCGGGTGAGGCATGCAAATGCCAACTGGGCCCCCCCCACGCCGCTGCGGAACTTCTCACTTCGAATTTCGAACATCCCACTTCCGGAGACCGGTGGATCCGCCAGCAGGGGCCCACAGTACAGGTGCAGTGCTCCTTGCCCGCGGAAGGTAGCCCGGCGGCGCATTGCGTTTGGCATCGCGTGTGCCGCGATTATGAGCGGACGGGCGGAAGCCCGACGCTGCGCGAGAGAGGAGAGGGTGGAAAGTAGAAAGTAGAGGAGAACGCGGCAGTAGGAACGGATGAGCGGACGGGCGGAAGCCACCGGTTGCGATTCCGGCACCTTGGTGCCCACCCCTGCCCGCGGCGTCAGCAGCAATGTGAGCGGGCGGGCGGAAGCCCCCGGTTGCGATTTCGGCACCCTGGTGCCCGACCCTGCCCGCGGCGTCAGCATCGCGTGGCCAGGACTCTTTACCCGCGGGCTGCCGCCCTGCGGCTCAAGCGCGGCCGCCCTGCGGCTCGAGCGTGGCCGCCCTGCGGCTCAGGCGCGGCGTTGGGCCGCGGGTAAACGGCCCTGCAACGCTCTGTCCACACCGCTTGGGCGGATTTCCCGAGTGCTCGGTGCTCAGATGGCCGCGAGGATGACGACCGCGACCGCGAGCAGGAAGAGGCCGACTGTCAGTCCCACCACGACTTTTCCCGGGGTATCGAGAGTTTTGTGTTTTGCGTAGCCTTCGGGGGCGGCGACGAGTTCGATGGCGAGGACAAGGTTGAGGATGGGCACCAGCAGTCCCAGAGTCCACCAGCCGCTGTAGCCGAGATTCTTCAGCCGCTGCACGACGATTACGATGGCCGCAATCACGCTCAGCAACCCAACGGCGATCACACTACCCGCTGCTGCGGAGGGGGCTGCGGCTGCGATTGCAAATGTGAGGATGTTGCTGACGAACGAGTTGAGAAAGGAGTAGCCAAAGTATGCCAGCCGCCCGATCCCGCCGTACGCCTGCTGCGTGACTTGTTCGGTCGCCGTCTCGCCGAATGTGGATGGGACCGAGAACGGATTTTGCTGGCTCATGTTCCTGACTTTCGCAGCCACATCGATGTGGCAAGAAGGCGTCGAATGTTCCGTCGAATTGGGCATCTGCCCTGGGGGAAGCTACAATACAGGTGAACAGATCGCAAGGGAATTGGCGGTCTGGCGACGACTGACTGAGTTGATCGCGATGGCCTTTGTGGTGGGTTACGGTGTCCGCAGGAGGCAGGAATTCGGCCCCGACGCGGGGATTCTTCGGCGGCAGACGGGGTGCGGTCAACGCGTTTGAGTCCTCGAGCTGTCCGCGTGATGCCGCAGGTTCACTGCCTGGCCGGCAGTCAGGTGAGACAGACGAATGCCGATCCCAGCAGGATCGCGCCGATGATCGATACCACGATCAGTCGACCGGGCAGATCCAGAGTTTTGTGTTGAGCGTAGCCGGCAGGGGCGACAAGCAGTTCAAGCCCCAGCACCGGGTGGAAGAACGGGATCAGCACAGCCAGCGTCCACCAGCCGCTGTAACCCAGATTCTTCAGCCGCAGATGGATGATTGCGATGAAGGCTGTAGCGGCTACCAGAAAACCTGTGGGCCTCGAGAATGGGTCGGCAATTGCCGGAATGACAAAGATCAGCAGTGTGGTGCAGATACAGCCGATGGCTGTCAGTCTGCCAATGCCCGGGGGGCGACGCGTCAATTGCCCGTCGGAAGCGGCATCAGCAAGTGCTCTGGAAGCAGAAAACGGATTGTGTTCGCTCATAATCGTCGACTGACAAAGACCTGAGTGAAACTCCGCGAGGGGCGTTGATTTTTGAAGTGGCCGAAGTTCGCAGCAGGATGCCCGGGGCGTGGTTGCCATGAAAGAACAGGGTGACCGGAATCATAGCTGCAACCCGCAACTTTTTTGTCTGTAAGGTTTGCCTGGCTTCATAGTGATCGGGGCCACTGCTTCGCCGGGAGGGAATATCGGTGACATCCGGGAATTTCATCGCCTGGATTTCAGCAGCCTGCCCGCCCGATGCGGGGGTCGTCTTTGGTTTCGCCATCAGCGGCGGGTGTTTGATCGCTGGTTGAGCTAACCGCAGACGGGTTTTCGTCCGTCATTTTGATGCCCATTGTGCCTGCTTGACAGAAAACGTTCAGCTCCTCATGGCACAAGTTTGCCCGGATTTTACTCGTTGACTGTTCCACTGACCAGAATTTCTCCGTCCCGGCCTGCAGATTCCTCCCGCTTCCTGCTGCGTCCAGTCACCGGCCGATTGCAGCGCAGGCTCTTTCCTTGCCTGTCATTCTGAGGTAGACTCCTGAGATACTCAGGAGTCTCTCTGCCATTCCATCACACCGTCAGGTGCCCGCCATGCGAATTTCCCGCCTGCTGCTGGTCAGTGTCTGCTGGTTCTGCGGCCTGTTGCCGGCCGTTCCGGTTCTGGCTCAGACGCCGGCCGGACAAGCGATTGACTTCAACCGCAGCATCCGTCCGATCCTCTCCAATCGCTGTCTTGCCTGCCACGGTCCGGATGAAGGCCACCGGGAAGCGGGCCTGCGGCTGGACGAAGCCGGCAGCGCCACGAAGCCGCTTGAATCCGGCCAGACTGCGGTGGTTCCCGGGCAGCCCGATTCCAGCGAACTTCTCCGTCGAGTGCTCAGCACCGACCCCGATATCCGCATGCCGCCACCCGAGTTTGGTGCTCCATTAACCGCGGACGAGCAGGCTTTGCTGCGGGAATGGATCCAGCAGGGGGCTCCGTTCGCCAAACACTGGTCATATGTCGCCCCTGAACGCCCCTCAGTGCCGGCTCCATCCACGGCACACACTGCCTGGCCTCGAAATGCGATCGATCACTTCATCCTCCAGCAGCTCACTGCCCGGCAGTTGCAGCCCGCTCCTCAGGCCGACGCACGAACGCTGGTCCGCCGCGTCTTCCTCGACCTGATCGGACTTCCCCCAACGCTTGAAGAAGCCCGCGACTGGTCAGTTCGCCTGCAGGTCGCTGCTGCCGGCGAGAGTGCTCCGGGCTTCCGTGCGGATGTCTGGAGTGAACTCGTGGATCACCTGATGTCTCGCCCCGAATTCGGCGAGCACTGGGCCCGCAAATGGCTGGACCTTGCCCGTTACGCGGATTCCGCCGGCTACGCCGACGATCCTGCTCGCACCATCTGGCCATGGCGTGACTGGGTCATCCGGGCCATCAATTCGGGTATGCCCTTCGACCAGTTCACAGTGGAACAGCTTGCCGGTGACCTGCTCCCGGACGCCACCGAGGATCAGATCGTTGCCACGGGGTTTCACCGCAACACCATGACCAACAACGAAGGTGGTACTCAGGACGAAGAATTTCGCAATGTGGCGGTCGTGGACCGTGTTAACACCACGATGGCGGTCTGGATGGGCACGACGTTCGCCTGTGCTCAGTGCCATTCCCACAAGTACGACCCGATTACCCAGGAAGAGTACTTCAGGGTGTTTGCCATCCTGAACAATACCGAAGACGCCGACCGTGGCGACGATGCTCCGAAGCTTTCGCTGTTTACCCCCGAACAAAAAAGCCGCCGCAGTGAGCTGACGGCTCGCATCGCCCAGCTCAAAAGTCACCTCGAAACCCCCACGGACGCTCTGACCCAGTCACAGTCTGAATGGGAGCGACGGTTGCAGATCCCGGCCGAGTGGTCGCTGATGAAACCCGCAGCTGCGCTCCGCACCAGTGGCCAGCCAGTGGCCGTTGAAGACAGCGGCGCGGTGTTTCTGCCCGGGCCGGCTGACAAGGACACCACGGTCGTTGAAGTTGCTCTCGAAACGCTCAGTCAGCACCCGCAGCTGTCCGAGCAGGGACTCGCGGCACTCCGCATTGAAACCCTGCCCTCGGAAAAGCTGCCCGCCGGTGGTGCCGGGTACGGCGGCGGCAACTTCGTGGTCACGGAGGTTCGCGGGCAGTGGCTGCCGGCCGGAGATCATCGTCCGCCTGCCCGCTATGTCCGCATTGAGCTCCCGGGCGACAACAGGATTCTCTCACTGGCCGAAGTTCAGGTGTTCTCGCGTGGTGCCAACATCGCCACCAGCGGCAGCGCCACGCAAAGCTCCACCGACTTCGCCGGCCCCGCGCAACTGGCCATCGACAACAACACAGACGGTGATTACGAACAGAAGTCCGTCACCCATACCGCGATCTCCAAAGATCCCTGGTGGGAACTCGAGCTGAACACCGCTGCCCCCATCGAAAAAGTGGTGATCTGGAACCGCACGGGCAACGGCATTCATACGCGGCTGTCCAACTTCAGGATTCTGCTGCTGGACGCCGAGCGACGTGAAATTCACACCAGCATGGTTGCCGACCCGCCCAACCCCTCTGCGGAATTCAGCCCGTCCAATCACCGCGAGATTCGATTCATCGCGGCCGCTGCCGACTACAGCCAGCCAGCCTTCAGCCCCGATGAAGTGCTGGATGGAAAAACAGAACCGGATAATGGCTGGGCCGTCGGCGGAGATGCTGCTCGTTCCCATGCCCTGACGCTTGTGCCGGATACGCCGATCTCCGTCCGCGACGGCGGCACGCTCCGAATTATTCTCGAACAAAACGCCCCCTACGCCGCACACCTGCTCGCCCGCTTCCAGCTCAGCGGTACTTCCAACCCCGCCGCCATCGAGCGTGCCCGCGTCCCTGCTGCACTGCTCGCCGTGATCCAGCAGTCAGCTGACCAGCGGACGGCCGGAGACTCCGCTGCCCTCGCTGACTTCTACCGCCGCAATATCGCTCCTGAACTTGCCGATGCCCGCACCGAATTGGCAAACCTGCAGAAGGAATTTGATTCCATGCAGCCCGGCGCCTCGGTGCTCGTCATGAAGGAACTGACGCCCGAACGCCGTCGCCGAACCTTCTTCCAGTACCGCGGGAACTATCTCGATCGCGGACCTGAAGTGCACGAAGGCGTTCCTGCTGTCTTCCCGCCACTGCCCGCTGATCAGCCAGCCAGCCGCCTGACGCTTGCACGCTGGCTTGTCAGCCCCGAAAATCCGCTGACAGCCCGAGTCGTCGCCAACCGCTACTGGGAAGACATCTTCGGACGCGGCATTGTCGGCACCAGCGAAGAATTCGGATCGCAGGGTGAACTCCCAACGCACCCCGAACTCCTCGATTGGCTCGCTGTCGAACTCCGGGATTCCGCATGGAATACCAGACACCTGCTCAAACTGCTCGTCAGCTCCGCCACATACCTGCAGTCGGCTCGGGTGAGTCCGGAGCTGGCGGCGGTGGATCCTGATAATCGCTGGTTGTCCCGCGGTCCCCGTGTGCGACTCAGCTCCGAAATGGTCCGCGATCAGACGCTCGCTGTCGCCGGACTGCTCAGTCGCAAAATGTACGGGCCCCCGGTCAAGCCGCCTCAGCCCAGCATGGGACTTTCGGCCGCCTTCGGCAGTTCCACCGACTGGCAGACCAGCATGGGCGAAGACCGTTATCGCCGAGCCATCTACACCACGTGGCGTCGCAGCAATCCTTATCCGTCGATGGCCACCTTCGATGCTCCCAATCGCGAAGTCTGCACCCTGCGTCGCAATCGCACCAACACCCCGCTGCAGGCCCTCGTCACGCTCAACGATCCGGTCTACGTCGAAGCTGCCCAGGCACTCGCGCGACGGATCCTGCAGCAGCCTGGCGACGACCAGCAGCGTCTGGCATGGGCCTTCGAACAGGCACTGCTTCGCGAACCTGCTCCTGCTGAACTGCAGTCCCTCGCTGAGCTGCTGGCGGACGCCCGCAACGCCGCCGAGGCCGATGAAGCCGCCGCAGTGAAACTCGCAACCGATCCCCTCGGCGCGCTGCCCGAGGACACCAGGGCCATTGACGCCGCCGCGTTCACCGTGGTTGGAAACGTGATCCTGAACCTCGATGAGATGTTAATGAAGCGCTGAGGGGCGATCGCGAAGCAACGCCTGGGCAACCACACGGAAAACGCACTGAGCCGCAGGGCGGCAGCAATACTGAGCCGCAGGGTGGCAGCAATACTGAGCCGCAGGGCGGCAGCCCGCGGGTAAAGAGCCCTGCCAACGCAACGCTGACGCCGCAGGCAGGGGTGCGCACCAGGGTGCGAAACGCAACCGGGGGCTTCCGCCCGTCCGCTCATAACCGCGGCACACGCGATACCAAACGCGATGAGCCGCCAGGCGGCAGCAATACTGAGCCGCAGGGCGGCAGCCCGCGGGTAAAGAGTCCTGCCAACGCAACGCTGACGCCGCAGGCAGGGGTGCGCACCAGGGTGCCGAATCGCAACCGGGGGCAGACGCTGCGCGAGAAAGGAGAGAGTGGAAAGTAGAGAGGAGAGCGAGGAAGTGAGAAGTGAGATTGCTCTGAGTTGGCGAGCGGTGCAGTGTGCGCTGGTCAGTGATTGAACTGAAATTCGCGGGTATTGATCAGGGCCCAGATGAGGTCCTGGAAGGCCTCCTGGGTGGCTCGTGCGGGGTCGATTGGGTTTCCGGCGGCATCGGTTTGGGGTGCTGTGACGAAATCCACGGCCGTCTGAAGTTCTGCGGGCTGCGGCGGTCGGCTGAAGGCTCGCAGGTAGAGTTCCCGCACGCGGTCTTCAACGGGCGCCTGGGACTTTGCCAATTGATCTGCGCGGTGACCGCCGCCGGCGAGCTTGCTGCGGATGTCGCCGGCGTTCATCAGGTGGAGGCTTTGAGCGAGGCTGGAGGATTGGGTGCGTTCGCATTCGCAGACGCTTTCGTTTTGCGGTCTGCCAAAGACTCGCAGGAACGGCGCCGACTGGTTGTAGCTGTTATCGGGCAGAGCGATCGCGCGGGTGCCTGGGGGGAGATTGGGGAAGTCGGTGCGGGAGAGGGACACGTCGTCGATGGAATCCAGCAGCACCTCAGCCTGCAGTCTCCGCGGCTGCCAGCGTGAATAGTTCTGTTCGTCCGCCTGATTGTGTTCGTTGGGTTGTGAACTGAGCTGGTAGGTGTGTGAGCGGGTGATGGTGCGGATGAGTTCGCGGAGGTCGAAGTTGCTGTTGATGAAGTGGCGTTCGAGTGCTGCGAGGAGTTCCGGATTGGAGGGCGGATTGCTGTCGCGGATATCGTCTTCAGGTTCGATGAGTCCACGGCGGAAGAAGTGTTTCCAGTAGCGATTAACCAGTGCTTTGGCGAAGAAGGGATTGTCGGGACTGCTCATCCAGTCCGCCAGTTTCAGGCGTGGATCTTCATCCGGAGCGATGGGGGGGATCTGTGTTCCAAGCGGTGCGGGTTTGAGCATGATTCCGGTGCGCTGGTTGGCAGCTCCGGCGACTCCGCGTTTGTGGAAGATCATGTCTTCGCCGCGAGTGCTGGTGGGTTTACGGCCGACCTGCGAGAAGAAGGCGGTGAGGCCGTAGTAGTCATCCTGGCTCCAGCGTTCGAACGGGTGATGGTGGCACTGGGCACACTGCATGCGGACTCCGAGAAACAGCTGAGCGACGTCTTCCTGCTGCTGTTTGGGTTCGCGAACACGCTTGTACCAGGCGACGGGAGGATTGGCGATCACTGTGCCGGTGGCGGCCAGCAGTTCGCGGACGAACTGGTTGTAAGGCTTGTTGGCCAGAAAGCTGTCCCGCACCCAGGCATGGAAGGCAAAGTTGGAGGTGATGTCGCTGGCGTCATCCCGGCGATTCTTGAGCAGTGCGGCCCATTTACCGGCGAAGAAGTCTGCGTAGTCGGGGCTGGCGAGCAGTGTTTCGATGGCCTGTTCACGGCGGTCCGGCGCGGTGCTGGCGAGGAACGCGGTGGTCTCTTCCAGTGTGGGCAGCCGTCCGGCGATATCCAGTGACACGCGGCGGAGAAATGTGGCGTCGTCGCAGACTGGTGAAGGTGGAATTCCCAGTTCTCGCAGATTTGCGAACACGAGGTCATCGATGAAGTTGCGTGATTCGGGAACGGATTCCACCGGGACACCCAGCGGAATGACCGCCTGAAAGACGGTAACCTGTCCCTGATAGCGAACCATGATGTTGGCGCGGCCGGGAATTGTGGATACGGTCACGAGTCCGGCTTCGGTGACTTCGGCCATGGCCCGGTCGTTGCTTTCGAAGAGTGCTCGGCTGGTGACGTCGCGGCGGGAACCATCACTGTAGATGGCGAACGCCTGCAGCTGCTGCTGAGAATGGCGTGGCACGATGCCGCGAGGGGGATGAACTTCAAGTGACTGCAGGGTGGGGGCGGTGCTGGCGTCCCAGGCGGCGCCCTGGCGAATCCAGTCGCGGATGGTGAGCCACGCCGGAGAGTCCTCGGGCATTCGCCGTCCACCGCCGTGCGGAACGCGGCCGGAAGCTTTGAGCAGCAGCAGGCTGTTTTCGGGAACAGCGGCAAACAAACGACGACCCCGCGCTTCCTTCACCAGATGCTCGTAGTCCTCCGCCGGTTCAAATCCCAGCAGCGACAGCTGGAAACCGTTCTGGCCGTTGCCAGCCTTGGCATGACAGGCGCCGGCATTGCAGCCGTGGCGAGTGAGCAGTGGGACCACGTCGTTGACGAAGCTGACAGGGGCGCCCGCAGGCAGCGGTGCTGAGTCGTCAGCAGGGCAGGTTACCGCTGTGAATAAAACACACAGCGACAGCAGGCGGAATGAGAAACGGTGGCAGGCGGGATGATGTGGCATCATGGTCACCGGGAGGCAGGGAGGGCAGGGGAGGAGGGCGGTGGCAAGTCTACCGAGTGGATGCAGCGTGAGTCCACGCAGAAAAGGGCGGTTGAAACCTGATTTCCCTGCAAATGTTGTGGGTGCCTGGTTTTCACCGCAGAGCCGGGCGGGCAGGTGGAAAACAGCGGGGGCGGGAACGAAGGGGCAAATGGTTTTCGGCTGCGCTTTGCGAACGGCTGCGGGGACGAAAGCCACCGCCGACGCCGATGCGAATTCCGTTCGTCAGCCCCGGCTCGCCGAGGGTGTGCCCGCATGCTGTTCCCACCGTCCCGCCTGGGGTATTTGTAACCACAGAGGACACAGAGTTTCACAGAGAAACGCATGGAATTTTGCAAAGTTGCAACCAGGCAGGGAGCAGGAATGTGCAGTATCCAGCCTGAGCGTTTCCACGGCTCTTTACCCGCAGGCTGCCGCCAGGCGGCTCAGTGCGCGTCCTCACTTCTCACTTCTCACTTCTCACTTCCCTCTCCTCTCTACTTTCTACCCTCTACTCTCTCGCGCAGCGTGGCTTCCGCCGAATGGCATTGGCTTTTTGGTGTTTCGCATGCTTTGGATGACTCGCGCTCTATTGAAACGCCTCGACCCGATCATGCAAGGCGTGCGGTCGATGTCAACCGTTTGATAGACAGCGACTGCTCGCCACTGTGGTGGGATGGATCGTGGTGGTGGGCTGTGCGAGCGGCTTACGGGAGGCGGAGTCAAGTGGAAGCATTGACTCAATCCCATTCCCCATGACAGAAATTCCACGCAGGAAACCCGGAATTCTTTGAATTCCTCTCCGATTCTCATCCGTGAATATTGCAAAAATCTCGTTAATACGGCAGATTTCTCAGAACTACCTGTCCTCCTCCCCGTCCTTCCTTTCCTGTCATCTCGCTGGGGTAATCACATGTCCACTGCAAAGCGTCGTTCCAGAGGGTTTACTTTGATTGAATTGCTGGTGGTGATCGCCATCATCGCGATTCTGGTCGCGTTGTTGCTGCCTGCCGTTCAGCAGGCGCGTGAGGCGGCCCGCCGCACCCAGTGCAAGAACAACCTCAAGCAGATCGGTCTGGCGCTGCACAACTACCACGACGTGTTCAACGTCTTTCCTCCTGGCCGCATTCGCAACACATACGCCGGTATCACCGATGCGTGGTTCACGGGCAATATCGCCTGGCAGCCACGCATTCTGCCGCAGATGGAGCAGACAAACATCTACAACACGATCGACTGGAATCTTGGTCAGGGGACAAGCGGAACTGACGGTCACGGCGGCGTGAACGGTGCCAATCCCAATGGTGCTCGTCGTCAGATCATCCCGGCATTTCGCTGTCCATCGGATCCCGGTACTGGCGGTGTGCCATGGATTCGGCCGGACGGAGTAGCGGTGACGGGTGCTGCGGCGAACGCCGGGTACGCTCCTACCAACTACGCGGCCGCAGTCGGCGTCATAACTCGCCTGAACGCCAGTCCCCCGGGGCTTTTCGGCCAGAATACCCGACGGTCCATGCGTGACGTGACCGATGGTACCTCCAACACTGTCTGCGTATCGGAGATTGTGATTGGGTTCTACCGCGTGGACACGAATGACAACGGGAACAACACGCCCTGTATCGACGGCCCCAAGAATACTTCATCCACAGTCCAGGCGGGGATGTCCTGGTTCTATTCATACTTCCCGCAGTCTGCCTTCTTCACCTCTTATCTTCCGCCCAACGGCAAAGTGCTGGACTGCGGCGTGAACTCGGACCGTGTCAACGCCGCTTCCCGCAGCGTGCATACTGGTGGCGTGCAGTGCCTGCTGACCGACGGCAGCGTGCGGTTTGTCAGTGAGAATCTTGACGTGGCCACCTGGGGCCGGCTCGGAAACATCGCCGACGGTCAGGTTATTGGCGAGTTCTGAGACACGCCGAACAGTTCGTGAAATCCCGTTTCACTTCGCTCCCTGCCAAAGTCTGATTCAGGCAGGGAGTTTTCATTTTGTTTCAAGTCCAACAGGAGGCACTGCGGTGCGAAGTTTTTGCTGGTTGATGTTGGGTTGTCTGGCGTTGGCAACGGCGGGCTGTGGCGGTGTTGAGCCCGGAGTTGCGACGGGTGCGGACACGACCGAGGCTGCTCAGACCGAAGAAGTCATGGCCAACGAAGCGGAATCTGCCCGCAACGCGGCCTCGCAGAACTGATCATTCCGCAGCAGCGTTTAATCCTCAAGCCCCGGGAGCCTGACTGTGGTCGGTTCCCGGGACTTCTGCCGCATCTCATCACCGGAGCACCTGCACGTGCCCCAGTCGCCTCAAGCGGTGCCGGCACCACACAATCACGTGGGCATGCTGTTGTGGCCAGCCTGCTGTCTGCTGCTGCTCACCCTGCGACCGCTCGATAACCCCGACCTCTGGTGGACACTCGCTCGCGGCCGCGCCGCCATGTCCGGGCCTGCTGCGGTGGAGTCCCTGCTGCTGCTGCCTGGCGCCGCTGCAGCTCACTGGGCCGATGGATGGCTCTGGTTCAGCCTCTGGAATATCGGCGGTTTTTTATTGCTGCAGTGGACACCGCTGGTGGTGGGCTGCTGTGTGCTGTGGCGGCTGGGATTGTTTTCCAGCAGGCATCCGTCGATCAGTGCTCTGCTGCTGCCTTGTCTGCTGCTCATGCTGTTGCGTCCCGTCCTGCAGCCCGGACCGCTGCTTAATGCGATTGCCTGCCTGCTGCTGCTGGACGCCGTCTGTCGCTTACAGGGTTCAAGGATCAGGGTCTGCGGCGGCGTGGGCATCACGATGGCCGTCTGGGCCAACACTGCAGTATGGCCGCTTTGGGGGCTGCTCTGGCTGTTGATTCAGCCGCCTCCGCCACGTTCCGCCGGCCGCGGTTCTGTCCGGCAGCCGCCTGCTCAATCTCTGCGATTGCCGGTGCTCGTTGTGGCCGGGCTGGGCACCTGCCTGAATCCTCGCGGCCCGCTTGTGCTTGCCGATGATATCCTCTCGCTCACAGCGGCTGCGCGATCGGAGTGGCGAGGCTGGCTGTTGGCCACCGCTGCCGACGCGCCGTTTGCGGCGACGGTTCGGCCGCTGACCTTCCAGCCGATGCTGCTGGCGACCTGCATCGGTTTGGTGCTGGCCGCAGGAATTCAGAGACAAAAAAATCTTCGCTGGGGGGGCTGCAGCCTGCTGCTGCTTGTCGTCACGTTAATTGTTAATCCGGACTGTCTGCCGCTGTGTGCTGTGCTTGCCCTGCTGCAGGGCACTGTGCCGGCACGCACGCGGAATGACAAAAGGCCCGCGGCGAATTCGGGTCTGTCTGGGTGGACCAGGTTCCGTGGACTGGCGGTGATCGTCCTGTTGATTGCCGGCATGCTGACGGACGCCACGGGAGCAGGTCCTTTTGCGACATCGCGTATTGGCTGGGGGCTTGCTCAGACGCTGGACGCAAGGCTGCTGGATCTGCCTGTCACGTCTTCCGGTGACCGTCCGGTGATCTGGGCGGCCGAGCGTCGCACAGCCGGGCTGGCGGCATGGAGCAGTGATGCGGTGCGGCTGCTGGATCATCCGCTCACAGCGCTGCAGTGGGGACGTTTGTCCGAGCATCTGCGGCTGGTGCAGGATCTGCGGGGTGGTCGACGCGCCGCCTATCGGCTGCCTGATGGCACGACGGGCGGCTGGCACCGGCAGCTGCAGCGCTGGCAGGTGAGCATGCTGCTGACTCCCGTCGAATGCTGCTCTCTGAATGCGGCCCTGCAGCGATCCACATGGAAGCTGGCGGACCTCGATTCCCCGAATCTGCCGTGGCTGACGTCCGAATCCGACTCGGCAGCAACCCTGATTCAGGAGCTGGCGGCTCAGCAGAATTTCGTCCAGTGGGGCTCGTGGCGTGCGGACGCTGCCGTTTATGATTCAGCAGGTGTTCGTGTGGACCTGTGCGAACTGGCCGGGCTGGGTATCGATCCTGATCCTGCTCTGCGGCAGGCTGCTTTGTTTCGTTCTCAGCGGCTGCCACTGGCGGCCATTCGGGCGCTCGGCCCCGTTCGAACCGGGCTCAGCCGTCTGTTGTCCGGCGACAACCGGGTGCTTGCGGCTGTCCATGACTGCGAACGGGATCTGGCGGAAATGGAATGGGACAACTATGGAACTCCGGGGCTCTGGCGGCGAATGCTGCTGCAGCAGCTGGCGCTGGGATTAAAATCTGCTCGCGCGCCATACCCATGGGAGGCGGAGCTGCCTCTGGAGCCTGGCCGGTCCGGCGCTGAGCTGGCAGAAATTGTGTCGGCCTGCGTTGCCGGTCGTCTGCAGGACGCGCTGCGGATCGCTGGCAGCGGCAGTCCGGAAACGCTTGCTGAGCGACAGTACGCAGCGGCCATGATTCAGCTGGAAGCGGGGGACGTCTCAAAGGCCCGTGAAGAGCTCATGCGGCTCCTCGATGCATTACCGGTCACCTCCGCCGATGCTCAATCATCACTGCGGCTGGCCGCGCGGGGTTGGCTTGAGCTGACCGGTGGACCAGGGGGACAGCATCCATGAGGATCATCGGAATGTTTCGGCGGCTCATCGCGGAGATTGGTCTGCTGTTGATTTTCGCTGTGCTTGCGGGGGCTGCAGCAGCGGGGTGGTTGGTGATGAGTGGGGGGAGCACGGTTTCAGCAGACGCGTCTTCCCTGCCGCTGTATGCCGCGTCTGCACCCGCCACTCCGGAAGTTCTCTCCGGCAGCTCCTGCATGGCCTGTCACGCGGAAATCAGTGAATCGCACGCTCAGTCACCCCATGGTCGCACACTGATGCGTCTGGAGACGGCCGCTCAAAAACGTCTGCTTGCCGGCCGTACCTACGTGCGGCCCGATACTGGTGTGAGTTTTGCGTACCGGCTGGATGGTGATCGCCTGCTGCTCGAGTCTTCCGCGTCCGCACGTTCGCGGGAAGTGACGTGGCTGTTCGGTTCGGGACGCCATGCGCAAACGCCGCTGCTGACGTGGCTGGACGCCGCAGGTCGCACGGCGTCGATCGAGCACAGTGTGAGCCTGTATCCCGATGGCCAGCTCGATATGACTCTGGAAATGGAGGCTGTCACCGACACGCTCGGATTGCCCGCGCTGGGCAACTATCGGTCCTGCGGTGAAACGGCCAACTGCTTCGGCTGTCACAGCACGTGGGTACCGTTGGAAGGAGACCGGATCCGGGAGGAAGCGGTGGTGCCTGGTGTCGGGTGCCTGCGTTGTCACGCTGACGCAGCCGAGCATGCTGCTGCGATGGAGCGGGGTGTTGAGTTTCCGCTGGAGCGTCTGAGCGGGCTGTCGCCGCGGGAATCGGTGGATCGTTGTGGCGAATGTCATCGCCGGGCTGATGAACTGGGCGGGCCCCTGCAGCCCGACAATCCGACGCTCGCCCGCTTCGCCTCTGTCGGACTCGTGCAGAGCCGTTGCTTTCTGATGCAGCCTCACGGGCCGGATCAGACCGGAGCCGGAGGTGCAGGACGCTTTGATTGTCTCAGCTGTCACAGCCCCCATGCGGAAACGATGAGTTCGTGGCAAACGCATACAGCCGTGTGTCTGCAGTGCCATCAGCCACCGGCCTCTGAGGGAAGCGGGGGCTTTGACTGTCCTGCCGCCGGTGCTGCCGATAATTGCCTGACGTGTCACATGCCCAAAGTCCGAGCGGGTAATCGGCTGCAGTTCACCGACCACTGGATT
Organism: Planctomycetota bacterium; assembly: GCA_041161565.1. Lineage (GTDB taxonomy): Bacteria > Planctomycetota > Planctomycetia > Planctomycetales > Planctomycetaceae > SXXK01. The sequence continues at coordinate 18,049 of JBEAUF010000273.1, forward strand.
CGCAGGCCGCCGACGGACGGGAAAGCGGGGAAGCAGCCTCGCTGACAATCTGTGCGAAACGAGCGGTGGTCGCCGGAAGGCTGTCTGTGGGCTGGTGTCGCAGCGGCTGGCCCTGCGGCAGATTCTGCTGCTGCTCCCGCTGTCCGGAAGGAAGCCAACACAAGCCCCACCGGCGGTTTTCGGGCCTTCGGAATGCCTGCAGTTTGCTGCAATGCCCGGCAGTCGGCAGTCCGATACATCGACCACAGCTTAATACAGCGGAACTCGCAGGAGCAGTTGGGATGAGCAGGGCAGTGAATGTGCTGGCAATGGTTCGAGACGGTCAGCGGTATGTGTTTCTTTACGACGACGCCAGTATCGATGTGCTCCGTGAGAAACTGGCTGAGTTTGCAGAAGACCCCGAGCTCGATTTCACCTGGCACGATGCTGCCACGCTTTCCCGCAGGGTTCGGCAGCTCAGCGATGATTCTGAACTGCTGGCAGAAGAAGACACCGGGCTGTATTCCTGACGGGACAATTTCCAATGCAGTCAGCAGTGCAGAAGTTTCTGAACTTCCTCAAAGTGGAACGGAACGCTTCGCCACTGACGCTGAAGTCCTATCTTGATGATCTTTCGCACCTGCAGGAGTTTCTGCAGGAACGTCTGGGACGAGTGCCGGAGCCGACCGGGGTTGATGTTGGAATTCTGCGGCAGTACGTGGCGTGGCTGCATGAATGCGGTTATGCGCGGACGACGACCGCACGTCGGCTGGCGTGTCTGCGGTCGTTCTTTCGTTATTGCTGTCGGGAAGAGATTTGTGACAGCAATCCGGCGAAACCGCTGCGAACGCCGAGGACTGGGCGCAAACTGCCCCATTTTTTGACGACGGAACAGATCAGCCTGCTGCTGACCACTCCCCCGGCCAACACCCCGGCCGGGCTTCGCGACCGAGCGATTCTGGAGACGATGTATTCTGCGGGTCTGCGTGTCTCGGAGCTGGTGTCGCTGAACGTGGGCGACTGGGATCGCAGCGCCGGGGTTCTGCGGGTTCTGGGCAAGGGAAAGCGGGAGCGGGTGGCGCCGGTGGGAAGTTACGCAACGAAGGCTCTGGACCAGTGGATGGAGGTTCGGCAGCCGGACCAGCGAGCACCGGAGAAGCAGCGTGCGGCCATCTTTCTGAATCGTTTTGGCAGGCGGCTGACGACGCGGAGCATTGGTCGGATGCTGGAAACTCACATCGCGACGGCGGGGCTTTCCCAGCAGACATCGCCGCATACGTTGAGGCATACTTTTGCCACGCATTTGCTGGACGGCGGGGCAGATCTGAGAAGTGTTCAGGAGTTACTGGGGCACAAGAGTCTGACGACGACGCAGATCTATACGCATGTGAGTACGCGGAGGCTGCGGGAGACATACGAGCTGGCGCATCCGCACGCGGCGGGGAATCGCCGCAACTGAGCTTTCCAAACCCGAAAATTCCCCGGAATTCAGACTATTTTCACTCGGATTTCTGCTATCCTCCGCCAAATCGGCGACGGACTTCGCCGGGAAAATTGACTTTCGGGACGACACGGATGTCTGCAACCAGCCACCTCTCCCTGCACCTGCCGGCCCCCCCTGTGCATCAGGGTTCGCTGCTGCAGTTTTCTGAAAATCCAATTGCCTGCATGCGGCTGCTGCACCAGCGTTATGGCGACCTGGCCGTGCTGCAGGACGCCGGGCAGCAGCTGGTGTTTGTCTTTTCACCCGATCTCAACCGTCAGGTGTTGTCCGACGGCAACGTGTTTCATTCCCGGTTTTTTGCCGTTCGTGGCAGTCGCAATTCAGCCCAGCGGCGTGTGACTTCAGGACTGCTCAGCCAGAACGGCAGCGAGCACCGCGATACTCGTCGCGCCCTGAAGGACGTGTTTGCCCGCAAAGCGCTCCCGGGCTACCACGGCATTATCTGTCGGCTCACCAGCGAACTGCTGGCCGGCTGGAAAACCGGTGCAGCCTGTGATCTGAATGCTGAGATGGTCCAGTTCATGCTGCGGATGACCAGTGCTCTGCTGTTCGGCATGGATGACCCCGCCTTCGCTGAACGCCTCGGCCAACTCATCGATCGCTGGACCCATCGCAATCATGAAATCGGCATGGGGGCGCTGGTATCAGCCCCCCAGTTCTCGCAGGGCTATGACGGGCTCCTGCAGCAGGCCGAAGAACTTGAACAGTCCATCCGCGAAATGTTCGCGCGTCATCGCACTGGTCCGCCCGGCGGGATGAATATTCTGAGCCTGCTGATGGAAAACGTGGGGGCCGAACAAAATCTCTCCGACGATCAGCTCATCGGACACGCCACACTCCTGTTCGCCGCCGCACATCTCACCACCGCCCACACGTTCAGCTGGACTTTGTTTCTGCTGGCCCAGCATCCGCAGGTCCTGCAGAAACTACAGGCGGAGCTGGATCAGCAGATCGCCGGCGACATCCCGCAACTGGATGAACTGGAACGTCTGCCCTATCTGGATGCGGTGATTCGGGAGAGCATGCGAGTGCTGCCGGCGTCGTCTTATTCGCAGCGAATTACGGCCGAACCTGTGGTGCTGGGTGGAGTGCCGCTGAATGCCGGTAATGTTGTGATCTTCAGCCAGTACATCACGCATCACCGACCGGATTTGTATGAACGGCCCGATGAATTCCTGCCGGAACGCTGGGAGTCCATCAATCCGTCGCCTTATGCGTATCTGCCATTTGGCGCTGGTCCGCGGATGTGTATTGGTGCAACACTGGCCATGGTTGAGATTCGCACGGCCCTGACCATGATGCTCAGACGCTTTTCTTTTCAGATTGAGCCACACAGCACCGTCAATGGCAACGTGATCTCAACCATGCTGGGCCCCACCAGTTCGATTCCGGCGCGGCTGCTTCCGGGAGGCGGTCTGCCGACAGCCGTCCCGGTGCAGGGTTCAATTCACGATTTGCTGCAGCTGCCGGCCGAGGCACAGCCGGGGGTTCAGCGAAGGGCCGCGTGACCTGCGCCGATTACCACGGCAGCTCGCGGATGTACAGATTGCGGAAGTACAGCGCACTGCCGTGATGCTGCAGTTCAATCTGATCGGCTCGTGCCAGCGGCACAAGGCCGGACTGGTCCCAGTAATTCTCCAGTTTCACGCGGTCAACGATGAGTTTGTCGTTGAGCCAGATCGTGGCGCGGTCGCCGACCATGCGAATGAGAAACGTGTTCCATTCACCGGGCCGTCGGTCGGCCAGCGACGTGGGAGCGTTGCGCCAGCGACGATTGTTCCAGAGCCCGCCGGATCCGAGGTTGCGGCCGTTTCCGTATTGGGCCACCCACTCTTCCGGTGTGCCCGGATTCGGTGCACCCGGCTTGACTCGCGGATCCCACGGATCCCAGATCTGCACCTGAGGCGTGCCGCGAAGGTAGATGCCGGAATCGGCACCCGGTGGAATCTTCCAGTCGATGTAGAATTCAAAGTCCCCGTAGTCCGTGCTCGTGCACAGACTCTGGCCCGAGCCGTCATAGGTCAGTACGCCGTCCACAACACTCCAGTGATCGCGCATGACGGCGTCGGCTTTGGCCTGAGCTTCCGTCAGCGCGTTTCCGGTGAGTTCCCGGCGTTTGTTGGCGTTTTCGTGGGCGAGCCCCTTCCAGCCGCTCAGGTCCCGGCCATTGAACAGGGCCTGAAATCCAGCCGGAGGTGTATTCAGCTGCTCGCTGGCCGGACGAGTCGGGGACGGTGAATAGTCGGCAAGCCTCAGATTGCGAAACTCCACCCGATCGCTGTGTCCCGCCAGAACCAGATGACCGCTGCGATTCTTCATACCCGGGTGCGGTGAACCATCCACAGGCACCGTGTCATCCAGAAACGCATCCACGATTACGGTGCCGTTCAGCAGTACCAGAATGTGGTCGTCAATCGCCACAATTGTCTGGCGGTTCCATTCTCCGACCGGTTTGAGAAATCCCGTGCGAGCCGGAACGATGCCGTAGACGGATCCGTGCATCTGCCACGGCTTCAGCCATGTCAGCCGCTGCTTTTTACCATCCGACAACACCGCTTCGCCGTTGTACAGTCCGCCGTCGTGGTCGAGGATCTGGATCTCCATGCCGTCCCGCGAAGGGTGGCCGTTGAGCGGCACGCGGATGCCGATTCCGTTATTGCCACTTTCTTCGAGGCGAAACTCAAACTCAAAGGCAAAGTCGCTGTATGGCTTTTCTGAATACAGGTTTTTGCCGCCTTTGCTGCAGACGAGGATTCCGTTTTCGGCCGCGTAGCCCTGAGTATCTCCGGTCCAGCCGGACAGGTCTGTGCCGTTGAACAGGTCTGTCCAGGCCGCCTTTTCCAGAATCGCCGCAGCACGGGCAGCGGCAGTCGCGCCGGGATCCTCGACAGGCTTCTGATCCTGCGCGCAGGCAGCCTTCAGCAGGATGCACAGGCTGCTGGCAAACATCAGCGCCTGGCGGAAATTGATTGGGACCGAACAGAACATCAATGGCTCTCCAAACTGGGACCTGAAGAGGACTATGCAGCTCCGCGAACAACAGCCGCGGTCACCGCATCCTGGCAGGAGCAGGGGCGTTGGAAAAGCGTGCCACGCCCCGATCCGCCGGGCGGCCACGTACTGAGCCGCAGGGCGGGCACGTACTGAGCCGCCGGGCGGCCACGTACTGAGCCGCAGGGCGGGAGCCCGCGGGTAAAGAGCCCTGGCAACGCACAGCTGACGCCGCGGGCAGGGGTGCGCACCAGGGTGCGAAAGCGCAACCGGGGGCTTCCGCCCGCCCGCTCTGGAGTTTGGCAAACGCGATGACCGCGCCTGAGCCGCCTGGCGGCAGCCTGCGGGTAAAGTGCCCTGGCAATGCACAGCTGACGCCGCCGGCAGGGGGTGCGCACCAGGGTGCGAAATCGCAACCGGGGGCTTCCGCCCGCCCGCTCAGGAGTTTGGCAAATGCGATGACCGCGCCTGAGCCGCAGGGCGGGAGCCCGCGGGTAAAGAGCCCTGGCAACGCACAGCAGACGCCGCGGGCAGGGGTGCGCACCAAGGTGCGCAATCGCAACCGGGCGGCTACCGCCCACGCTCAGATGGCGAGAACTCAGGCTGTCAACGACGACCGCCGGTCTGCTGCGGTGAGGTGGCCTTCTCGAGGTTCGCCGTGAACTGCTGCAGATTCATGTTCCCAATCGGAATTCCGGCCTGTTCGAACATGCCACGCACGCGACGGCTCTGCTGCCATTCGTTTGTGTCGATGGTCCCGTTGCCATCCGTGTCCAGTCTCGAAAAGTACTGGGGGGCCATAGCGACCTCATTGCCACCGGGAGCACCACCCCAGCCGCCCCATGACGGCGGGCTGCTGCTTCCACGATCACTTCCCGGAGGCTGCCCGGGATTGCCATTGTTCGGCTGGCCGTTGTCGCGCGGCCGGCGGGCCGGTGTGGCGGTGACGATCGTCAGACGCTGTCGGGGATTTGTGGAGGCCACCTGCTGGCCGGCCGCTGCTGCCGACTCGGCTGCCTGCAGTTCTTCAGGAGTCAGATAGCCGTCGAAATCCAGATCCATCTGGTCAAACAATTCCAGGTCTGCTCGTCGAGTCATCATCCATTCGTGCATGCCCAGTTGACCATCGAAATCCGTGTCCACTTCGGAATAGGCCGGGGGCAGAGTCAGCGTCACGGGCTGTTTGGGCTTCATGCGGTAAGGGGTCAGAGGTTTGGGGCGACCAGCGTTCGGATCACCCGGCTGACCGGGTTGACCAGGCTGGCCGGGCTGGCCCGGCTGACCACCGGAAAAACCGTTCCTCAGCGTGTTCCGCATGTCATCCAGAGACATTCCCGGCTTCAGCTGGATACCCCGAGCCGCCATCATGTCACGCACAAAGGACGGCATCCGGTCCAGTTCCTCCTGGTCCAGTTGTCCGTTGCCGTTGGAATCCATCATCGAACCGAATCGGCTGCTGCGGTCGCCACCGTCGCCGCCACCCATCCACGGAGGGGCACCCCCTGAGAAACCTCCGGGAGGACCGCCGCCACCGAAGGGAGACCCACCGGGACCGCCGGACGGACCACCGGGGAATCCCGGGAAACCGCCCCGGCCGCCAAACCCGCCCGGGCTGCCAGATCCACCCGGCATACTGAAGCCGCCGGGTGAAAACCCGCCCGGAAAACCGCCCCGATCGCCCCCTCGGTC
>JBEAUF010000337.1:0-11338 GCA_041161565.1 Planctomycetota bacterium
AGCGGTGCGTTGGCAGGGGGCTTTACCCGCGGGCTTCCGCCCTGCGGCTCATCGCGTTTGTACTGCGTGTTTGCCGCGTTACTCAGCGGGCGGGCGGGAGCCCCCGGTTGCGGTTTCGCACCTTGGTGCGCGGTCTTGCGTGCGGTGTCAGCGGTGCGTTGGCAGGGGTCTTTACCCGCGGGCTGCCGCCCTGCGGCTCAGGTGTTGCGGGAGCCCTCGGTTGCGATTTGCGCATTGGTGCGTGTGCGTGGCTGCGGTGTCAGCGGTGCGTTGGCAGGGCACTTTACCCGCGGGCTTCCGCCCTGCGGCTCAGGTGTTGCGGGAGCCCTCGGTTGCGATTTGCACATTGGTGCGTGTGCGTGGCTGCGGCGTTAGCGTTGCGTTGGCAGGGCACTTTACCCGCGGGCTTCCGCCCTGCGGCTCAGTGCTGCTGCCGCCCTGCGGCTCAGTGCTGTTTCCGCCCTGCGGCTCAGTGTTGCTGCCGCTCGGCGGCTCGACGTGTTTTGTCAGGGTGGTTTCGTCGGTCCGGGAGTTGGTTGGTCTGGCGGGCGGAATTTTCTGGGGTTTGTTGTGTTTCTGATCAGAATCCGGCATCGGACAGGGGGTTTCCGTCGGCTCGGGCGATGAGGTTGCGGAGGAGTTTGGAGTCGATTTTTTTTGACAGCGGTCGGACGCTGCCGTCAGCGAGGAGGAAGTTGACGTGATACGGGTGCTGGCTGCCGAACGTGCCGACCTGCTGTGACAGCAGTTGCTGGGTGGCCGGGTCGGACTGGCCGTTCTCCCGTGCTGCCTGCTGGGAATAGTCAATCATGACACCCTGGGGTGCCGGCGGATCGAGTGTATCGCCGTTTCGCAGTGAGCTGCGGTCGCCAACGACCCAGCCATGACCATTCAGGCCATTGGAGTGTTCGCCCACGAGCAGTGTGTTGGAGCGTCCGTCGGGAATGTGATCGAGTGATTCGGAGCTGTTGACGGAAAACATGCCGTCGCCATTTTCAGAAATCGGCTGCTCGGTGCTGTGATGGCAGCCGGCGTAGTTGTTAGCCCCAAGGGTGACTCTTGCTGACACGGTGGACGAAGGGCATCTCAGCGTTGTCATGGAGGGATAAGGAATCATTTTTCGTTGTTCCGGTGCGGCCGGGTCGGCCATGGCCCGGATGGAGTCTGACTGATTCTGTGCGGCCGGGTCTGCTGGATTCTGTGGGAACGATGCAAAGGGGTCATCGGAGTTAATCTGCAGCCACGTAGTTTCTTCTCCGAGCTGTGGCAGGATCTGTGGGATCCAGCCGATGCCGCTGGGTGGCTGGAGCCAGGAGACGGTTTGTGTCGCGCTGACGCTTCCGGGGGGCAGAACGCGGTAGGTTTGCTGATAGTTCACGAGTGCGATGCCGATTTGGATGAGGTTGTTCTGGCATTGTGCACGGCGAGCTAATTCGCGGGCTGCCTGAACGGCCGGCAGCAGCAGGCTGACCAGCAGCAGGATGATCACGAGCACCGCGAGGAGGTCGAAAAGTGTGAACCCGCGGGTTGACCAGCGTGGTGTGCGCATCAGAACTCTCCGATTACCTGACGATCATCGCGACTGCCCAGCAGTGACAGAATGCGGCCGTTGATGTTGGAGCTGAGAAAGCGGACGGATCCGTCGGCCAGCAGGAACTGGGTGCCGCCCGTGTGACGGGAGCTGAATCCGCTGGTGGCGGTATCGTTGGGGGGCTGTGGTGTGGCTGTCGAATTGACGATGATTTTGTCCCAGCCGCCGTTGAGTGGAACGCCGGTATTTCGCAGTGTGGAGCGAGTGCCGGAGAGCCAGCCCTGTTCGAAGGTTCCATCGACAGTCATTTTTTCGCCGATCAGCAGCGTATTGGAAGCTCCATCGCGAATCTGGCGGTAGGAGATGCTGCTGTTGAGAAAAAGCAGTCCATCGTTGTCCGCAGCGATCGGTACATCGGAGCCGCTGAAGCAGCCGGCGTAGTTGGAGATCGCCAGCGGGGCACTGAAACCCGGTGGAGAGGTGACTCGGGTTCCATCGGTGGGGCAGTTCAGAACTGTTAACTGGGTAGCCCGCACGGTGAGATTGGCCGGGTCGTAGGCCGGGAGGTCAAAGCGAATGGTTTGGGCGAGATTTGCCTGTTCGAGCATGGGCAGAATCTGACAAACCCAGCTCATGTGATAACCATCGACGACGTTGTTGCGAATCGGGCTGGTGGGATTCACGCAGCCTGGCGGGAGCATCTGGAAGGCGAGGTCATAGTTGTGCATGGCGATTCCCAGCTGCAGGAGGTTGTTTTTGCAGCTGGTTCGCCATGCAGCCTCGCGGGCCTGCTGTACTGCGGGCAGCAGCAGAGAAACGAGAATGGCGATGATTGCCAGTACGACCAGCAGTTCAATGAGGGTGAATCCGTGAGGTCGCCGCGGGCGGTGGCTGGATGCAGGTGTTGTCGGGTTCATTGCTGAGTTTCTCCGGTTCGAGTTGTACTGCACATAAGATTGTGTTCCACACTGGCTCGTGCTGTGGCGTTGATGGTGCCGTTGAGTACCTGGACATCGACTTCGATGGTGGTGCCGCTGGCGAGGGCATTCGGGGGGATGGTCCATTTTGCTGCCGACCAGCCGGCATCAGCTCGCAGGCGTTCGCGGGCCATTTTCAGAGCCGTGTCAGCGGCGGCGTCGGTTTGTACCCTGAGCAGTTCCAGTTGCTCCTGGCGTCGATCCGCGAGAGCTCTGCGGACCTGTTCCGCGCAGAGCAGTGAAATGACGAGGAGGATTACGAGGGCCATCACGAGCACGACGCCGCGACGGTGGGTGTCATTGTGAGCGCGGCGGCTGGTTTTCCGGGAGCTGTGTTTCATTCTGCAGCTCCCGGACTGTGTTGCAGGCGAATTTCGATCACGCGCCCGGTGCCAATGTTCGTGACGTCCGCTCCGCGGGCCAGTCCGCCACTGGGGGCTTCGCGGTACTTCAGGGTTGGCAGTCCTTCACGAATTCGCACCACGACCGAGGCTGGTTCATTGGCGAATTCCACCGCATAGCCAGCGGGAAAAATATAGGTTTCCCTGGTGTGTGGGGCTGACAGATCGCCTTCGAGGCGTTCGACGACACCGCGGTCGGAGCGCCATGTGGTGGTGCTGTGTACCGGAGTCTTCTTGGCGCCGGAAAAGGTGAGCAGAGCCGCATTGGCGGCGGTGGTGGAGCGGGAGTGGCGTTCGTCGGCTCGGAGCTGTTGTTCAAGCCGCGTGATTGTCTGCAGCAGGAGGATGGACTGGCGTTCCTGCCGATCCGACCGCAGTGCGGTGTGCAGACAGACGCCTCCGATACCGAGCAGAATGCCGGTGATGGAGATCTGAATGAGCGCGATTGGGAAGATGGCACCGCGGCGGTCTGGCATCGGCGGTGGCATGCGGCTGTTGGCAACTTGCTGATTCATGGTGCTGTTCCTGGAAGGCGACCGGCAGCGGGCCAGCAGACGAGTGTGACGGGGACTGTTCTGGTGCTGTCTGGAGCAGGTCTGGAAATGCTGAATCGCAGGCCTTCACCGGCTGGCCAGAGTTCTGTGGCTGGCACAGCGGAAATCTGCAGTTCGGCATCGGGGTACCGTGTGAGGAACCAGGCGGAGAGCTGTTGTGCGGCGGTGGGAGTGGCTTCGGTGGCGATGCGGAGATTATTGAGTTCAAGGCGTGCGAGGACTTCGAACTGTCGTTCCTGACGGATGCGGGCGGCAGCGGAGAGTCCCGGCAGGAGCAGTGTCATGGCGATTCCCAGCACCAGTGTGGCGATGAGCAGTTCAACATTCAGAAAGCCACGTTGGATGGGTATCGCAGTGGGCTGTTGGCAGGGTATGTGTGTCCGGAGCATGGTTGCGTTTTCGGTTATTCGTAGACGCTGATCAGTTTGATCAGGGGCATGAAGAAGGCGAGTGAGAACCAGAGGACGATGAGTCCGACGAAGATCTGCAGGCTGCAGGCGATAATCAGACTGTGACGTTGTTGGCGTTGGGCGCGGCGGTTGTCGAGGTGTTCCGCGAGCTGTCGCAGGGCCCAGTCGGGGTGTCCGGCGGTGGTGGCGGATCGCAGGAATGCGGCGTCCCGGCGGGACAGGAGTCGTGTGCGTTCGAGTGCTGCGGGGACAGGTTCGCCGCGTTCGAGCAGTTCGCGAAGTTTCAGCATGCGATCGGCCGCTCGGCCCGCCGGCAGCTGCTGGATGGCAGCGTTCATGCAAAGCGTCAGAGGTTTGCCCGCAGCAGCTGAAATACTGAACATTCGCAGGAGTCCGGGAACCCAGTGTCGGGGGCTGAGTCCGGCGAGGAGTGGACTGCCATGAATTTGCCGATGACGGGCATCCCGCCATTGGTACCACGCCCCCCAGCCCGAACCGCAGACCAGTGGCAGTACGAGGTAGTACCAGTAGTTGCCGATGAAGTCGGCAGTGTCAAGGAGGGACAGAGTGATTGCGGGCAACTGCAGACCGAAGCCTTCGAAAACGCTGGCCAGTTTGGGGATGCAGAACACCATCAGGAATGTGGCCAGAGGGAAAAAAACGGTCAGGGTGCCGCAGGCTGTGACCATCAGTCCCTGAATGTGGCCGGTCCCTGCGTTCATCCGTGTGATCAGTCGGTCAGCTTCATCACGCATCACGGCCGGCAGGCAGCCTGTTGATTCCGCTGCGGAGATAGCGGCAGTGATGCCGGGCGGCAGGAGGTCTTCGGTGAGTGCCAGAGCGGTGGTCAACGGGTGTCCGCTTTCAAGCAGTGCTGCGAGTTGTGAGAGCTGCGCTGACCATTCACCCCGAGTTGCGCGGGACTGGGCTTTGATGATCTGGAGCAGATTTTCACCGCGGCCGGCGGCCCCTGAGAGCAGGAGCAGCAGAGTGGCCTGTCGCAGCGGTTCGGAACGATTGCGGAAATACAGCCAGCGTCGTGTCAGGCTCATGCCCACAGTCCTCCGGTGTTGAACGGAAAGGCAGGTGGCAGCAGGACAGCGAGGGAGTCGAGCATCTGGATCAGCGGCAGGAGGACCACGGCCCATGCGGCCGCCAGCAGCAGACCGCCGAAGATCACAAGTGCAAGGCTGATGATCAGAGCCACAAATCCCGCATCACCTCGGGAAGCGGATTCGAGGGCACTGGCCATGCCGTCAAAAGCGTCGGCGACCTCCCGCGCGTCCTTGGGGGGCAGTGACTGGCCATCGGGGGTTGTGAGGAGGGCGAGGGGGAGTCCGTTGAGCCAGCGACCGTTTGCTTCCGGTGCAGATTGTCCTGTTTCGATTGCTGCAGCAATGTCGGCTGCTTCGCGGCGGAGACCGGCACCGCCGGTGACTGCAGCGGCCGACCGCAGCATAGCTGCCGCAGCACCTCCCTGACGCAGCTGGGCAGCAAGAACTCGACAGAACACCGCCTGAGACAGCCAGATAAGGCTGCGGCCAATCAGGGGCAGGCGTCTCACAACGCGTTCGCAGCGGCCAGTGAAGATCATCAGACCGACAACCAGCACGATGCTCAGCAGAATGCCGCAGGCCAGGAGACTGATTCCGCAGAGCCATCGCTCGGCTCCCGGTGTGGTCGAGGCGAGTTGCGTCTGATGGAGGAAGAGCAGCAGTTGTCGCACGAGGGTTCTGGAAATGAGTGCGAGTCCGCCGGTGAGCAGGATGCCGAAGGGAAAGGGGCCGAGGAGGGCGGCGGACAGACGGTACCGCTGGAGCCGGAGTCGGCCGAGTGTCGGCAGCAGTTCGGCGAGGAGTTGTGTTTTCCGGGTTTCATCAAGTCCGTTGAAATCCAGACCCTGCAGTTCTGAGGGCAGAAATGGCCGTAAAGCTTCCGCACTGTCCTGTCCGCGTTCCAGTTCATCCGCCAGCTGCCGCAGCAGCTGTCGAGGACGCTGCTGGAGCTGATGCTTCAGGACGATGCCGAGCAGGATCAGGAGGGCGGAGATCCCCAGCAGGGTTTGCGGGGTTTGGGCGGGGAACACGGGGATGACTGTGGTGAGCGGGAGAGTCAGGAGTGTGAACAGGAGGCTGCAGGTGATGAGCCAGGGCCAGATGAGCAGCAGGGGGTGGGGAAAGGGTTCATCAGCCACGGCCCGGAGCATTTCGTGAGCGGGCAGCTGCAGCAGCAGGGCTTCGCGGAGTCGTTCGCCGACTCGCAGCTGCACGAGCCTTGGGAGACTGGTGGTTGTCGGGACAGCGCTGGAGATGGTCTGCAGTGGCTGAATCTGTACATCCAGCAGTCCGTCGGCTTCGAGCAGCAGCGTGAGTGCTGCGGCGCTGGGGGCATCGCGCATGCCAAACACCGGTTCACCGGTGAAGTGTCGAGCCTGGAAGCGGAACTGGGGCATGTTCGTGAGTCCAGAATGATGAGTTCAGCAGAGCCGGAATCAGGAGAGGCCGCGGTACAGTTCGATTACGGGCCAGAAGATCACGAGGGCGAAGGCGAGCACACTTCCGGCGGTGATCAGCACGAACAGGGCAGTGGGAAGAATCATCTGCAGCAGCAGTTGTCCACGTTCGAACTGCTGGCGGTAGTAATCAGCGGTGGATTGCAGACGTTCGCGGAGGAGTTGTTCGCGGCGGTCGGTTTGTCGCAGGCAGCAGGCGAGGATGGGCGGGAGAGCGTGAATTTCGTGGCTGTCGGCGGCTGCTGTCCCGGCGGTCGATTGTTCTGCGAGCCTGAGGCAGGCCTGTTCGAGTTTTCGTGAACCGGAGGCGGAGCCAGCGAGTTTGAGCGACAGGGTCCAGGGCAGCTGGTGTGAAGTGAGCAGGGCGAGCATTCTGGCGAGGGCGTAGCTTTGCAGGGTGTCTGCCTGCTGACGGATACCGGGGAGCAGAAACAGGAATCTTTCCGGGCCGCGGAAGGCCATGGCGGAGGCGCGTCCGGAGAGTTTCCAGATGAGCAGTGTGAGCACGACGAGCAGGAGTGGGAGTGCAATCCACCATGGGTATTGCTGATTCCATTCCAGCAGTTGAACGAGCAGGGGGCCGACGCTGGCGAAATGATTGACGACGACGAGGTCATAGTACTGTTCGAGAAACGCGCGGACGACCAGCAGGAGCAGGAGGGAGGCCATGCCGGCCACCAGCAGCGGGTATGTGGCGGCGCGCTGGACCTGTTCGCGGAGCCGCTGTACGTCGACGGCGTATTCGCCCATCATTTCGAGGGCGAGGCCGGGCTGACCGGACTGCAGACCTGCTCCCAGAGCTGCAGCGGCCATGCGGGGGATGGTGCCTCGTTGTGAGGAGACGATGGCGGACAGGTCTTCTCCCTGCTGCAGTCGGTTCTGCAGGCGCAGGAGGAATCTCTGGAGGCGTCTGCCGCGGCCGGCGGCGATTCGGGCGAGGGATGCTTCCAGAGGGAGCCCTGCGCGCATCACGTTACGGAGTTCTTCTGTCAGTACTGACAGATCGCTTAATTCCAGTCCCATACGCAGATCCGATGCTGATTTGTGACTGCTTAGTGCTGCGGCTGTGTTCCCCGACCCATGACTCTGAAGACTTCTTCCGGGCTGGTGCGTCCGGCGAGCACAGCCTGTTGAGCGCGGTGCTGAAGGGTCACTGCGCCGTGGGCGGCAGCGAGCGTCTGGAGTTGGCGAGCATCGGCGCGTTGGAGAAACGCGGCCGAGAGCCCGGGATCCTCCAGCTGCAGGCTTTCGGCGAGCACGAGTCGGCCGAAGTAGCCGGTGCCACCGCAGGTGCTGCAGGCAGGATCGAGGTGTGGTTGAGTCTGCGAGCCGGAGAATTTGTCTGGAGAAATTTGGGAAATGGCAGAATTGGGTTGCGCGGAGCTGCGGCAGTGGCAGAGCTTTCGCAGCAGTCGCTGGCAGACCACAAGGCGGAGAGCGCTGCGGATCAGGTAGGGCTCGAGCTGCATTTCCAGCAGCCGGGCCAGCGCTTCCACGGCAGATCCGGCGTGGAAGGTGCTGATCACGAGGTGTCCGGTGAGCGCTGCCTGGAAGACTGCTTCAGCGGTTGCCGCGTCGCGGATTTCACCCACCAGAATGACGTCCGGGTCCTGACGCAGGAGGGATTTGACGCCGGACGCCAGATCGAAGCCGGCGGATTCCCGGACCTGTGCCTGGGTGACACCCGGGAGCGCGGATTCGATGGGGTCTTCGAGTGTCATTACGCAGCGGGTGTGGCCGGACTGCTGCAGCACTTCACGCAGACAGGCATAGGCGGAGGTCGTTTTGCCGCTGCCGGAGGGACCGGTGAGGAGGATCACGCCGGAGGTTTCGCAGAGCAGCGTGGACAGGTTCCCGAGGATTTCCGGGGGCAGTCCGAGTTCATCGGGCAGTCGCAGTTGATCGTTGTCGGCAAACAGGCGGATGGCCGCTTTTTCCCCGTGGAGTGTGGGGAAGGTGGAGACTCGAATTTCCTGAGCACTGTGCTCGCGGGCCACGCGGCCTTCCTGCGGAACCTCGGTGCGGTATGTGAGCAGTCCGGCGATGACTTTGCAGCGGGCGACAAGGCGTGTGCCGAGTTCCCGGTCGAAGCGGGCGATGCCGTGCAGCACGCCGTCAATGCGCCATTGCATCCGCAGCTGAGTTTCTTCAGGAACCAGATGCACGTCGCTGGCTCGCTGCCGCCGCGCTTCCTGAAGAATTGTGGAAACCAGAGCGGGAACATAGGAGTCGTCCCGCGGAGACAATCGAACCATCGTTTCCGCGAAACCGTTGGATAATCGCCCACTGTCCTGCATCACGCTCGCTCCATCCTGCATGCTCTGCCGCATGCGGACGCTGGTCCGAATGCGGCAGGCAGGACTATAGAGGTTGCAGGGAAGGCACTGCAAACGAATGGCAAGGCGCGGGTGCGGCCGCGGTCAGTTACCAGACGTAGTCCGGAAACCGCGGCTCGTGGCGGTTGATTCGCAGTGGCACATGGAACACCGGCGGCGTGAGTGCGTAACCGGAGTGGTCGATGATCTGTGGCACGATCGCATCGGCAGGGTGTGGTGCATGCGGCAGGCCGTGCACGGGTGGAATTGCCGGTGGAACTTCAAGCGGCGGAAATGGCGGAACCGGCGGCCCCGGTGCAACCGGCGACAGTGGATATGCCATCGGGTCGACTGCGGTCAGCGGAAGTTCCATGACTCTCACACCACGCACGCCGGAATCGTACTCGACACCCGGCCGAATCGCGCCAGCTCCGCCATCGCAACCGCCGCGGCAGGAATTGGAATGAAAGCGATAGCCGCGACGTTGGCCACAGCCGACCGATGTGGAGATCGGCTCGCGGTGCCCACGACATTCGTAACGCGGATACGGGCTGTGTGGCAGGGGGTGACCAACCACCGGACCGTGATACTGATATACCGGTGGATGGTATGCGTGGGGCTGATCGACGGGCAGTTGCGCCAGCATGTAGAGGTCTGACTGAGTGATGTCTTCAGATTCCTCGGGAGCATTGCTGCCGTTGCTGGTTTCGGAGGTTTTCCGGCGAGCGGCGGGAGCGTCGTCGCGGGGCGTGAAGGGGGTGGAATCGTTGTCGCCCTGTTCTGCACGGGCTGGTTGATCAGCCTGGCCCCGCTTCCGATCCGAATCACCGCGTTCCGGCTGTGAACGGTCCCGGTCTGAGCCGCGTTCCGGCTGTGGAGCAGGCGGCTTGCGCGGCGGTGGGTTCGGGCGACGCTCCGGGCCAGCATCGGGTCGGGGACGTACAGGTTCGCGGCGAGATTCCGGCTGATCAGACTTCCGGGATGCATCCTGCGGGATTGGCGGCACCGGTGGTGGCTGTGGATGCGGCTGAGACCGGCCACGGGCCGATTCGTCGTGTCGAGGCGGCTGGTGCTGATGACCACAGCGGTCGCAGTGCCAGTGCCCGGGCCGCGAGGTATCGTGGATGATGACGGGGGACAGGCAGCATTCGGACATCGGCTGGGGGCGAGCATCGTCGCAGACGACGTGCATGTCCACATACCGCGAACCGGCACTGAACGCCAGGCATTGCGAGCTGCCGCAACGCAGCTGGTGGCCCGCAATGGAATAGCTTTGATCCAGAGCACTGATGGCTGCTGAAAGATCATTGAGCTCACTGACCACCGACTGCTGCAGGGCAGCCCAGCCAGTGGCCAGACCCGCCGCGATCACAGTCCCCACAATTACAAGCTCCGCGGATATCACCGCGCCGCTTTCACACCTGCTGAATTCTTTTAACAGGCCGACCATTGTCTTGCTCCCAGCCAGAATCTCCCGGATGGCACCCGCGGCCCGCCTCACCGTGCATTCAACAACGGTTTCCTGATGACGACGGAGGACCGACGGCATCGAAAGCATCGAGTGCAGTAACAGACCGTCGTTCAAGGCGATGAAAGCCCGCGATTCGCTGACCAAAGGCAGAGGGCAGCGAGGAAGGAGCAAGGGGGAAAACAAAATGCGAGCAGAGGCGGCCAAACCCCTGCTCGCATTTGCTTGTTCATCAGCCTGGCTCCTGCCGGGCCGAAGGGCGGTTTCTCAGGCCGCCGGTTCTCTCTCGCAGTGAACAGAGTGGATCACGGACAGTACTGCTGGCGACGAGCAAGTTGCTCAAACCGCGGCCGAAAAAACAGAAAATTCCGCAATTTCGGCATGATCAGCAGGATTGTTGTGATCGCTACAGTCACGACGATCGATAGGATCAGCAGAACCCGTGCCATTGTTGCAATCGACACAATCGGCACATTTTAACATTTGCGTAAGTTGTTTTTTGGGAAGGACTTGCGGTTGGATTAATGGGGTTGGAGGAGGGTGTTGGGATCAGGGTGTGTTAAGCAAGGTTAGCGCAATGTCAATGTGATTTGTAAAGATTGGTTAGCGCTGGGGGTGGGGAGGGCGTGCGAACTGATAGACGCGATGGCGAACGCGATGAGCCGCAGGGCGGGAGCGCGATGAGCCGCAGGGCGGAAGCCCGCGGGTAAAGAGCCCTGGCAGCGCGCTGCCGCTGCCGCGTACAGAGCGGGGCACCAGGGTGCCAGAAACGCAACCGGGGGCTTCCGCCCGCCCGCTCAGGGGCTCTGCTGGGTCTCGGGCTGCCCACGGTGTCAACGAGATTAACGCGGTGTGGTGCGGCGGCTGACGGCGCCGCACCGAGTGTGTCGCACGCTGCGCGAGAGAGTAGAGGGTAGAAAGTAGAGAGGAGAACAGGGGCGCCGTGCGGAAGTGAGAAGTGGGAAGTGAGAAGTGGGAAGTGAGAAGTGGGAAGTGAGAAGTGAGAAGTGAGAAGTGAGAAGTGAGAAGTGAGAAGTGGGAAGTGAGAAGTGAGAAGTGAGAAGTGAGAAGTGAGAAGTGAGAAGTGAGAAGTGAGAAGTGAGAAGTGAGAAGTGAGAAGTTTCGTTGCGGTGCGGAGGCCCTCCCGGCACTGCGTCTTGTCAGAAAGCC
>JBEAUF010000369.1:0-11747 GCA_041161565.1 Planctomycetota bacterium
GCGCAAAGCGCGGCGTCGTGGTCGGCCGCCACTGGAAACGGAAATCGCCTGGTTTCTGCTCGTCTCCGCCCTTGACGTGGTCTTCACCCACATCGCCCTGCATTTATCTTCGATCGGGGCCACGCAGCTGAATTTCGTGGAGAGTAACCCCATCGCCCGCTGGGTGATTGAGAATTATGGCGTTCGGGGAATGGTGGTGTTCAAGGCCTCCAGTTCCCTGCTGGTGGTGGGCATTGCTTTGGGAATTCGCCCTTTCAGACCGCTGGTTTCCCGCCTGCTGCTGCTGGGGGGAACAATCGTCGTGGGGGCGGTGGTCGTTTACACGGTGCGGCTGTTGCTGCTGCATCGCTGATCATTCCCCGTCCCTGCCAGGTTCTCGCTGCGAATCCCCGCCATTCTCCAGTCTGCCTGTTGACTCCATCGCAAAAATCCATGAAGCTCACGCCGAAACATCTGCTCCCGGAACTCTCCCGCAGCATTTTCCTTGTCTTTTTTCTGAGTCCTCGCATGCGCCCCATCCTGACTGTTCTGGCGACTCTGATCACGATCACAGCCACCTCCGCGCGACTCTCTGCTCAATACGACAAAACGCCTCCGATCACGATTGCCGACGCAGTGGCGAACACAGCGGCGGAAATGAAGCCATACGCCGAACCGCTCGAACACACCAGCTTCAAAATCGAAATGGTGCCGATTCCTGGCGGGACGTTCAGGATGGGCAGCCCGGAAGGTGAGGCCGAACGTCGTGACGATGAGGGGCCGCAGCACGAGGTCCGGATCTCACCATTCTGGATGAGTCGGCATGAGATCACCTGGAACCAGTACGAAGTCTGGGGGGAACGGGTGGATTCGCTGCGGCGAGCGGCTTACAACAAGCCGGCGACACCGCGCGACAAAATTGCCGACTCAGTCACCCGCCCAACTCCGCCATACACCGACATGAGTTTCGGCATGGGGCGCGAAAATAACCCCGCCATCTGCATGACTCAGCATGCCGCTCGCATGTACTGCACATGGCTCAGTGCCAAAACCGGCCGCTACTATCGGCTGCCGACTGAAGCGGAATGGGAATACGCCTGCCGTGCCGGCACCACGACGGCTTACTTCTTCGGTGATGACCCCGAGCAGCTCGGTGAATACGCGTGGTATGAAGCCAACAGCGATGGTCATTATCAGCCGGTTGGCCGCAAGAAACCCAACCCCTGGGGACTCTTTGACATGCACGGTAATGTGGCCGAATGGGTGCTGGACCAATATGCTCCGGACACCTACGCACAGCGGAAGGAGGCCGTCGCGGATCCACTGGCAATTCCGTTAATGGAGTATCCGAGGGTGGTTCGCGGGGGTGGCTGGGACGATCCGGCAGCGATGCTGCGTTCAGCAGTCCGCGAAGGCTCAAGTCTTGAATGGAAGCAGCAGGATCCGCAGATCCCTCAGAGCATCTGGTACTTCACTGATGCGCTGGGCGTTGGTTTCCGCGTCGTGCGGCCGCTTGTGGAACCCGAGGAGGCGGAAAAAGCAGGCAAATGGGAAAAGAGCGAGCCGCCTCAGAAGGATCCGGAAGAAGGACCGGCGGTGGAATAGATGAGTGGCCTTGTGGGGCATACCGCCTACGCAGTGCTGACTCAGGAAACGCTCCGTCAGCGTCGTCCGCGGCTCGCCGAACTGCTCCGGAAACACTGGCACACGTACCTCAGTGCCGCCTACATCGGCTGCGACATACAGACGCTCCCGGAAGCGATTTGTGTGGACACGGGCGAAGAGGTCGGTTACGGGACAATTCCGCTGGAACGCAGCCCGCTCACAGGCGGGCTGCTGCGGCCATGGTCGCTGCAATTCGCGGACTCCCGGTTTACACCGCGACAGATTCACACTCTGTTTTACGGACGATCGCATCTGGTGTTTGGCTGGAGCACCGAACAGCAGCAGCATCTGGTTCCCTGGGACCATCTGCCCGACTTCGCGGCGGCTGCACTGCAGGATGTGTTTGAGCACTTCTCGGGGAGCGAGTCAGCTGTTGCCTGGATTTGCGGCTGGCTGGTGCACATTGTCGGGGATTCGCTGATCAAGTCGGTCCGTCCGGGCCTGCAGATGACTCTGCTGGATGGTCTTTACACCCCGCGTAACCGGCCTGTGCAGGACCTGTATACTTTTCACGAAGTTGGCATTGGCGAATTTGGTCTGAACTGGCCGGAGCTGTTTGCCGGAATGTCCCGGGCTGCCCAGGAACCTGTGCAGTATCATGTGCTGCGTTGTGCTCGCCCGAGGGGCAATCTCGCGGCACAGTTCTCAAATGCCTGGGAGCCTGCTCAGGAGCAACTGCTGGAAGCGGTCTGCCGCGAGAATCGCCGATATCTGGGGATTTACGCTGAGCGGCTGCTGAAGAGCTATGCGCTGCGGACGATCGATGGAGAGCAGCAGTGTGCTCAGGAGCTTTCCGCGGCAGCGGGTGGACTCACGTGGGCTGAAATGCGCAGCGCAGCCCAGCAGGCCCGCTTCCGGGAAGTGCTAAGCACCATTGCTGCAGAAGCCGCAACCATGGTCGAAAGGTCCCTTGAGGGAACGCCTGCAACTCGGGGCCTGCGGTAGAAGACTGCGGTCAGGTGTCGAAGAACTGTCCCTGCAGCAGCCTTTTTCCATTGTTTGGGAAATCCGAAACAGATAGAATCGACGGAGCAGGCTGACGCAACGCAAATGCGGCCGTTTTGGCACGGATTTGCGAGGGATTTTGTCTTCTTCTGCTCTCCCAAATGCCCACCCCCGCCAGGCATATCATGACAGAGCCCGCTGATTTGCAATCCACGCCCGTGCCCCCGGTTCCTCCTGCGCCGCCCAGGGTGGCTCGCGCTGCTTCATCAGCAGCACCTCGGCCCAATCGTTCGGTCACGCCTCCGCCGATTCCCGCAGCCGGGGTGGCGGTTGAGCAGTCCAGCGTCAGTTCGGTACTTCAGCAGCGGACCGCCGCCAGAAAGACTCGTCGTGGTAAGCGGCCTGGCTGGGCGGTCGCTCTGGTCAGCTTCTCTCAGAAAGCCAAAGAGTTCATCGCTCAGAAGCTTCCCGGCAATCTGATGGCTCGCAAGCGTGAGCTGGGCACGGCCGGGCTCAGCCTGCTGCTGCACCTTGTGATCCTGATGCTGTTTTCGCTCTGGTTGTTGCCAGGCGGTACAGCGGATGAGGTCCTGCGATTATTCAGTGCTGCTCCGGAAGAACCGCCTCCGGAGAACGTGCAGGAGCTGGTCGAAGTTGTGCAGCCGGAATCGCTCCAGGATCTCGACGTCAACAGCACCATGAAGGAAATGCTGGCAGAGCTCGACAAGGGTCAGCAGCGAATGCAGATTGACAGTCCGGATATGTCCGAGCTGACGATGCCTCTGGAGGATCTTGCAGACGCTTCCAAGGTCCCGTTTCTGAAAGGGGACTTCGGTGGCCGTTCGGAGGCAGGTCGTCAGACCGCCGTAAAGCGGTATGGTGGAACAGCCGAAAGCGAAAAGTCGGTAAATTCGGGCCTGACGTGGCTTCAGAAAATCCAGAAATCAGACGGCAGCTGGAGTTTTGGTGACGTTGGCGAGGCAGGTGGTCCGGGAAGCATGCAGACTACGGATGCGGGGGCCACGTCGCTGGCTTTGCTGACATTTCTCGGCGGCGGCCACACTCATGAAATCAGAGGACCCTACAAGGAAACGGTTACCAAAGGTCTGGCATGGCTGATCAAGCAGGGCCAGGCGACTCCGGCCGGCCTTGATCTTCGCGGTCGGGCTCAGGCCAATTCCGGACTCTACGTGCAGGGTCTGGCCACGATTTGTCTGTGCGAAGCGGCTGCGCTTGAACCTAAAGACCGCACGCTGCGTCGGGCTGCCTTTGCTGCTGTGAATTTCATTGAACGCTCTCAGGATCGTCAGGGTGGTGGCTGGCGTTATCAGCCCAATCAGGCGGGTGATACTTCGGTGACCGGCTGGCAGATCATGGCGCTGCAAAGTGCCAAGGCCGGCAGGATCATCGTCAACACCAACGTGATGCGGGACGCCCGCCGGTTCCTTGATTCGGTAGCCATCGAAAACGGGTCCAAATATTCCTACGAACCCAAAGGCGGCCCTACTCCCAGCATGACGGCTGTCGGACTGCTCTGCCAGATGTACATGGGCTGGAAACGCGACCGTGCGGAGCTCAAAGCCGGTGTTGAATACCTCTCCCAGGTTGGTCCCAGCCCGGGCAACATGTATTACAACTACTATGCCACCCAGGTCATGCATCATTTCGGCGGCGAACACTGGGAAAAATGGAACGCCAGAATGCGAGAGCACCTGGTGAGTACCCAGCTGAAGGACGGTCCGGGGGCTGGCAGCTGGAACGTCACCGACCCTCACGGCGGTGCTGGTGGACGCATCTACCAGACCGCACTCAGCATCATGACTCTGGAAGTCTACTACCGTCATCTGCCGCTTTACCGGCAGATCGACGGAGACTCAGACAAAGACGATAAGAAAAAGAACTAACGATCTCTGTCAGCTGCGCCCGCCGCGAGCGGTCGATCGAGTTCGACCGCTCGCGAAAACCACTCCGGCCCAGGGCGTTTGCTGCCAGTCGTTCAGTGGCGGCCGCAGAACGGATCACGCCACAGGTCGTCAGCTGGTTGATGGCGCCGCAGCTTGTGTCGCAGCACCTGACCTTCATTCCGGATCCAGACATCGGGGTCAGTCGTGCTCCAGAACGGTGGCTCGTCGCCACAGAACAGTGCCAGCGTTCCATCGAGGGCTACCAGCAGGCGGTAGCTTGCTTCGAAGGAGAAAGCCGTTGTCCTGTTCGAGGTGAGAGCCTCCAGATCGAAGTGAGCCAGATGGATGGTCTTACCGGTCTGGGGATCTTTGGTGTAGAGGTGATACACCTTTTCACGAACGTCAATTGGCGGCAGCGGCAGTTCTGACCAGAGAGCCGGGTGCATGGCAGCCGATTCTCCGGAGCCCGTATTGCAGCGGGCATGGAACGCAGTACCGGCGGGAATCAGCGGGACCGCATCACGATTTTTCGGTTCGCCGACAAAGATCGGAAACGGCAGGGTTTTGGTTTGCAGCTCATTTCGGAGCAGGTTTGTCCATTTGTCTGCCTGAACCACACAGAGCAGGCCGGGCGGCGTTGAGGCATCCCGGTCGGAGTAGAGCAGCTGTGCGTCAGGCGACTGCCGCCTCCACAACAGAGCAAACAGATCCAGCTCATGGGTGACTTCATAGCGAACCTGCAGCCCATCCCGCAGCTTCTCAATATCGAGTCCCAGGGGAGTTGCCAGATCCTGCAGCAGGAGCTGGCCCCACAAGCGACCGGAGGCATTCAGGTTTTCACCCTCGGTCCGGTAGATCAGGGTTTCGTTGTTGGGTGACACGCTCCATTTCGTCCGCAGGCAGCCGATGCTGGTGAAGTCGTGGTGCCGAAACTGCTGGTGCATTTCAAACAGCGTTTGCCCGAAGGCTCCGTTCTGTGTGCCGAGTTTGAATGACGAGGGCAGGAAGAAAAACAGGTTGCGGATATCGAGATCGCGGGAACTTTGACCGGAGGCGAGCTCTTCTGAGGTGGGGGCGGTGAGTGCAAGGCTGACCAATCGCTGTCCGCGAAGAGCGCCAATTGCCGTGGCAAGTTTCGCATACTTTTCGTGATACAGCACCTCGGTGCGATTTGGGCTGAATGGAAATCCCCGCTGTACAGCAGCCTCAATCTGTTCGCGAAACAGTGGCAACTGACAGGACCGGCCGGACAGCACAATGCTGTCGACCGCAAATTTGTCCCCCCCATCCGTTTGGCCGTCATTGATTCGGCGAATGGCCTCGGAGGTCAGTGCAACGGCCAGCTTACTGATCTGCTCGATCACCGTCCCTGCAATGGCGGAGAATGTGTCGAACATGAACACCGGGAAGCTGGTGAACTGATCCGGACGCAGATTTGCAAATTCGGTCCCGTCCAGAATCTGTTCCAGTCGCGGTCGAATCAGGTTTTCCAGTTCGAGGCAGGAGGGCCTTGCCGGGTCTGCAAGCAGGCGGCTGAATTCCAGCTTGAGCGTTTCCGCGATTTCCCAAATGGCGAAGAAGCGTGAGGAGGTTTGTGCCTTCCGTTTATCGGAGGATTCCTGGGTATCATCGCGATTTTCGTGAAAACGCGTGGGGAGCACACTATCGGCGGTGTCGAGTGCGGCCTGAAGTGTCGGATCATCGCGCAGCAGGTTCAGATGTTCGAAGGACGAACGGTAATCATGCGTTGTCTCGGTCGATTTCAGGCGAACGAGCCAGTCGGCCAGTTCCAGCTTGAGTCGTCGGAACAGGAGCAGGGTGATCAGGTTTCCACCAAGGTGCTGTCGGCCGGTGGATCCGAGCAGTCGCGGTGAAATTGTATAGATCCTGCCTCCGTTCTGCGGTTCGTTTCGGGATCGGGTTTCACGCATCTCAATCTGAACGAGGGCGATATCCGTGGTACCGGCTCCCACATCGATGATCAGCATCTGGTGATACCACACATCGCCAATTCGTCGGCAGCGAGTCTTGAACGCCTCCGGGCCAATTTCCGGTGCGTCACTGAATCGCTGTTCGATGTAGAAGATTGCCGGGGCAACAGCTTCATCGAAGGTTTTGTCGACATGCCGAACGCCCAGTTGTTTGAGTGTTTCGACCATCGCTTCTCGTGGTTCGGGAAGCAGGCTGGCTGGATAGGTAACGACCACACGATGGAGCGGTCCCGGACTGATGCCCAGCCGGCTGCGACTCTCCTCGAATGTCTCCAGCAGCGAGCCGAAGGCGGCGTGGGTAACGTCTCCTGGAGACAGTTGTTTCGCCGATTCCTCGGTGGTTGTCACGGTGTACTGGACCTTCGTGCGATCGTGAGCGTGCTCCAGCGACGATTTCGGATTGCGAATGAACTGTCCCCTGCGGATATTTCCGCGCGGTGGCACCGCGTCGTCTGATTCTCCGGAACGCAGCCAGAGTTCATGGCGCTGAGCTGTTTCATACCCGATTTTGCCGGCCGGCTCGGGGAGCAGGTCCGTCAATTCGAGTTCGCTGGCAGTTTGATACACGGACTGGCTGCCATTCCTGAAATCGAGCACTCGCACGTGCCACATAGTCAACGGAAATTCGTCGAAGACTCGCGACATCAGGCGGAATAAGGAGCTCTGGATGTGTCGGCGGTTGCGTTCCGGAAGTCGGAAGACGGCGAGTTCAATCTGTCGAAGCAGTTCGAACATGCGGTCTTCATTGGTTTGCCCGAGATGGGCCGACTCTACGATTTTCTCAAGCTCTGAGTGGATATCGTTCTGCTGCAGGTTCATGGCAGCGGCGACGGACGTGAGCAGTTCGTACCACTGACTTTCGGACACATTCGGAAACGGCCGTTCAGCCGGCCTTTTGAGCCACGTCCGCAGTTCACTCTTCAATCGCTGCAGCTGTTCCACCGGAACGGCCGGACAGTCGATTACGGCCGGATCATTGACCACCACCGTGGAGCCTGCGGTTCCAAGGTCAATGCTCACCACCCCGGGAAACGGATTGCAGTCCGGGAGCAGTTGCATGCAGAATTCCGTAACGGGTGACCCTGCAACGGAGATCCGGATAGTGAACCGCAGCAGGGTGCCGCTGGCCGCCAGTCGCTGCAGCTGCTCCAGTTCGTGCGGTTCAAATTCCAGCTGCGGCACCTGTTTTGTGTACCAGCCACCTTTGTTGTCGGACACGAAGTGCGCAGGAAACTTTTTCAGCATCTGCTCAACGCGTTTCACGAGTTGTGGCAGTTTCCAGTCCTGACTGCGTTCCTTGAGATCCGGTGAACTCGCGCTTATCTGGGGGCATTTTCCGCCTGTGTTCCGCGCGGGTCCGGACTGGCGACTGCTGACCCTGATCTCCAGCGCCGGGCCGGTCAGCCGGCCGCAGAAAACACGGATCAGTGACGGACGGACACTCGTGACAAACTCCGACTGCAGCGAGCCATGCGGATACAGCTCCACACTGCACTGCAGCGTCTGCAGTGGATCCAGGGAACGACTGCCGCGGGTTGACGTACGATACGTCAGCGTGGCTGTCAACTTTGTGGTCTGGCTTTGATCGAAGCCAATCTGCGAGTCCCAGGCCGCGGTTGTACGCGGGATGATGTCCGCAGTCTGACTGACGGGTGTTTTCAGCTGGGCGAGGCCCTCAGCATAGGCAGCCCGCACGTAGCCGCTGAGTTTTTCAGGGCCACCTTCGACGCGGATCTGCAGACGAATGTCGTGCAGCGGTTCGTGATGTGTCGGAACGTGGAGGGTGAGCGTGGGGAGTGTCAGAGATTCGCTGTTCTGGCACAGCTCAAACCGCGTGGGCGCGAGCAGCTGCAGGCGGTCTTCGTCGAAGCCTTTCGGGAACCCTGAAGCGGCGTTGAAGTCATCACTGTCTTCGGTAAATGAGCCGCCTGAAGTATCCACATTCGGAGGGTCACTCAGACCCTGCTGTCCCGGCGACGGGTGTTCGGGCTTATTTTCACCATTCCTGAAACGATCAAAGAAAGTTCGAACCATTTTAAGTACCTCGTGAAGCGGTTGAAGGAAGCTGGACAAAGAAGCAGGAGACATCAGGCTGGATCAAGCAGATTCGAGAGGAGATCGCTGGGGCCGGCTGGTTTATTCAGGACCGAGGATGTTTGAGCTGTGGCTTTCAGCGTGTGCTGAATGAAGACCAGTCGATCGTCAACGGTCTTATGCAGCCGACTCTGCAGCTCGTGGACACAGTTCTTCAGAAAGAACAGCACTGCATCCGTGAGAGTGTGTCGCAGGCGATAGATCCGCATCACATGCCGATGACGTGTTTCGAAGGTCAGGCGATACTGATTGAAGATCCGTTCGTTCCACGGATACACGACCGCGTGGCTGCCATCGCGAGTCCTCTGCACTGGATAGCCCGCGTCGGCCTGACTGGCGCATTTGTTAAGCACCGTCTGCAGTTCCGTCTCAATCTCCCTGTTCAGATCGAGATCTCCGCAGCAAAGCCGGACGGAACGGCTGAATTCCGGGAAGGCCGTTCCAAGGAGCTTTCGCATGTTGTCGTCGGCAGTGGCCGCCTGCAGAACCTTCAGCAGCTCATCCCGGGATTCTCCGAGCTGCTGCTCGATTCGGCTATTAACTTCTGCGACTGCATGCTCGATGAGTTTCGGCAGCAGTGCTCGAATCATCGAAATCAGCTGATCGCAGGTGGCAAGGAACGGAGCTTCGAAATCGTCGCTTCTGAGCGGAACCTGCAGCTTACGCCAACCGGAGGCAAGGTCGCCCTCGCCAATAACCGGGATCATACTGGGCTCCCGCGTCGGCTCGATCACATGCAGGGTGTCGCACCAGCAGTCCCAGTCACTGACCTTGCCGATCGCCTCCACTTCAAGCAGTGGGATGACTTTGACGGGAGTACTTCGGCCCGGTTGCCGCGCCTGCAGGTCGGGCGGCATCTTTTTCACAGCATCGCGAACGACGTGGTAGGCGCGAGCCACCCGCTCGGCCGCATCAGCCAGAGGCAGATCGCTGACGTCAGCAGCAGCGACCCCGATGTTTTCCACCATTTCCTGCAGTTCCGCATGGGTGATGCGAAACTGTTTCCACTCCTTTTCCAGCCGGCCGCTTCGGTCGACCCCGCCTTTACCACGAATATGTGATACCAGCGAATTCCGCAGCCGGTTTCCGCCTCCGTCCTGGCTGAAGTCCAGGAGCAGCTTTGCCACTGTCCGTTCAGCATCGGTGGTGGCGCCCTTCCGGAGCCGCTCCCCGATTTTTCCCCAGAGTTCACAGCGTGCACGCCAGTCGCGGTCGCCCGACTCAATTGTTTGGCTGAGAAATTCCGTGGTGCCCAGACGCAGGCCAGCGCTCAGCTGATGGTCAATACAAGCCATGCTGGACATCAGCACCGCTCGGGACAAATCACCGTCCAGCAATGTCTGTCCTGCGGCCTCCAAAAGCACGAAGACGGTGCTGGCGCAGACCTTCCGCAATTCCTCCAAACGCAGAGGTTCCTCGGACGCAGCCAGAGCGGTCAGCCGCGGCAGTTCCAGGTGCAGCGGCAGCTGGTCGAATCGGTTGACTGCGGTCAGCACCCGCGACCTTGCGTCCAGCCCCCAGGTGCGAGTGAATTCACCGATCCAGTCGAGGTTATCGCCGGGAATGCGACCGTCAATAACCGCCAGGACCGCATCGACGTTCCGCAACTCTACGGAACAAATCGTTGAATCCCGAATCGAACTGCCATCGGCATTGAAGCCGGCACAGTCCACGATCTGGAAATTCATCTGCGGATCGGGGCTGATCAGATTTGCAACAGCCTCCGGGAGATCCACGTCGATCAGGATTTTGCAAATCGCCGGAAATACAGCTCGCAGATCACCCTCGGTCATCGAATCAAAGGCCAGTTCCCGGCCTTTCGGAGACAGCGTTGGCAGAGTATGCAGTTCGCATTCGAACACCAGTTTCGGGTCGAAATCCAGCGTCATCAGCCGGCGCGCCTGCTCTTCGGAGACAGAGAACACTTTTCCAGCGTGCGTCAGCAACTGTTCGAAAACCTTCGCGAAACGGTAAATTTCAAACGCCACCGCCCGCAGTTCGCGGTTATGTTCCGACTGACGGATGGCAATCGCCCAGTTGACCGCGTCGATCCAGTGCGTCGGGGAGCGTCGGTCCTGGGCCCGTCGCAACTGCTCTCGGTCCCCCATTCCATACCGCTCCACCAGTGCCGCACCGTTTCGCAGCAGACCCGCCAGAATCTGCTCGGCCGTTTCCCGGTCAACAATCCGGACACGCCAGTCCCGCAGCCGCGTCTCTTGAAGATCCGCGCCGGCTCGGTGCAGCGTGAATTCGACAATATTTCCCGTCGTCGGATTCTCTGCCGCAGGCAACTTGCCGCAGGCACCCAGAAGCACGCCCGCCACGGTGGTCTTTCCCGAGGAAAACCGTCCGGTGAGGCACAGGCGAGCCGGCTTACTCTGCTCGCTCTGAAGCCGCATCAAATCACGTTCGTGGTGATTGATGTTTTCCAGCAGTCCGTGAGCACCACCGGCAGCGGCACGCTGCTTCCACTTGCCGATGTCGGCAATAAATGTATTGATTTCTGGAGTTGTTGTTGCATTTGCCACTGAATCACCCTCGCGCTAAATGAGACATCGATGTGTGGACCTCTCCGTGTCCACCTGGTTTCGACCCACCGTGGGTCATACGAATCCCATATTGCGAGCCCCCGCTGCTGTGACAGAAAAATCCGCAGCTATGAATGGGCCGCTGGTCCCGCGGGCACCTTACGGTGCAAGTCGTAGTCGCGGGCTTCCGCTCAATGGCCTTGAAGTCTCTGCATCACCGCAAACAGCCGGACAGGCGAGCAGTGGCTGTCAATCCCCCGGTAATGGTGCTTGCCCCGCGGCCAGCGTCGCATCAGGAGCGTACCGGAGTTCAACCGGCCGATTGACATCGACCGCACGCTCAGTGCGTTTGCCGCAGATTGTTCACGGCCCAATAAGCCGCAGGGCGGAAGCGCGATAAGCCGCAGGGCGGATGCGCGATGAGCCGCGGGGCGAACGCGCATGAGCCGCAGGGCGGGAGCCCGCGGGTAAAGAGTGCTGCGCGAGAGAGGAGAGCACGGCAAGTGGACAGGAGACGGGGGCGGGACCGCGCGGAAGTGAGAAGTGAGAAGTGAGAAGTGAGAAGTGAGAAGTGAGAAGTGAGAAGTGAGAAGTGAGAAGTGAGAAGTGAGAAGTGAGAAGTGAGAAGTGAGAAGTGAGAA
>JBEAUF010000410.1:0-8243 GCA_041161565.1 Planctomycetota bacterium
CAGCGCACGCACCAGGGTGCGAATCGCAACCGGGGGCTCCCGCCCGCCCGCTCAGAAGCACCCTTGAGCCGCAGGGCGGAAGCCCGCGGGTAAAGTGCCCTGCCAACGCAACACCAACCCCATCCAGCGCACGCACCAGGGTGCGAATCGCAACCGGGGGCTCCCGCCCGCCCGCTCATAAGCACCCTTGAGCCGCAGGGCGGAAGCCCGCGGGTAAAGTGACCTGCCAACGCAACGCCAAACCCATCCAGCGCGCGCACCACGGTGCGAATCGCAACCGGGGGCTCCCGCCGCCCGCTCACAATCCTGACAAACGCAGCAACACCCCGGGGAACGCCGTGATCCTGATCTACCGGCGGTGCACCTGCTGTGCGTGTTCAAGCAGCCGTCGGAAGTATTCATCATCCCCGGCCGCCGCTGGCAATTCGTTGGCCAGCTCTGTGTAGACGGCACCACCGGCCTCGTCGATTTCCCGCATCACTCCCTGCCGCAGCGCCGGGCGATTGATTGTCAGCAGTTCCCGAAACACTGCGGCGGCTTCTGCAGTGCGGCCGGCGCGGGCCAGTCCGGCAGCGGCAAACAACCTCACGGATGGGGAGCTATTCCCAGACGCTTTGAGGAATTCCTGCACCTGATCAGCCGGCGTTCCCAGCCGTGCTGCCCGCATCAGCTGCCAGCAGAGAACTCCAGGGTCGGCTTCCGCAGAGTTCACTGCCAGCGACGCAGTTCCCCGGGCCGCCTCCAGCAGTCTCTCCAGTCGCTCCGGACCTCCCGAACTTCGCAGCAGACCATAGCGATCCCGATCGAGGGATTCTTCTTCCAGCAGTGGCTCCGGAAACAGGTGCACATCACCGGCCTCGCGCTGCCACTGGCTGCAGGCTGTTCGCAGTTCATCCGCGACCGCTGCAAGCTGCGGATCAGCTATCAGGTTGCGGATTTCCCAGGGATCTGCATCGAGGTCATAAAGTTCTTCCGGGGCACGGGGCTGGAGCCACTGCCGGATGTCGGCGGACAACTGGCCCTGAGTTTCGAGGCGGCGAATTTCTTTCAGCGTTTCGTTGCGTTCGCCGTATTCCACGTGCTGCAGCGCCGGGTACCACGGCATCAGATTGCGAACGTAGCGGTAGCGGCGGTTTCTGACAGTGCGGACCAGATCTTCGCGTTCATCCAGCCGATCACGAGCGCCATAGATATAGGGATGGCCAGCGTGGGGAGCAGGCCCGAGAAACGGCCGACCCTGCATGCTGGCAGGCACCGGGAGTCCGGCGAGACTGAGAACCGTGGGGCCAAGATCCACAAGGCTCACCAGACGCGAATCGCGGCTGCCGGGTGGCAGCGCGGCTGAATCTGCTCGCCACGCATCCGGAACGCGTACAATCAGCGGCACGCGACTGCCGGAATCATACGTCCAGCGTTTGGCACGGGGCAGTCCATTGCCGTGATCAGACCAGAACATGACGATCGTGTTGTCGGCCAGCCCGGCGGCGGTGAGTTCAGCCAGCAACTGGCCGACGGCGTCATCCATCACGCTGATCAAATCCGCCAGCCGCGCCTGATCAGCACGGACCTTCGGACTGTCGGGATAAATGGGCGGGACGGGAAACAATTCCGGAGCATGCCGCCTGGTTTGCGGCAGATCCCGGACAATGCCCTCCCAGCCAGACGGCCAGACCTTGCTTTCGTGAGTCATTGTGAGATTGAAGACGGCAAAAAAGGGCTGGTCGGGCCGCGGGCGGTTTTTCCAGTGTGCCCGCGCGGAGTTTTCGTTCCAGACCTGTTTGGCATCCCATTCGAGATTGTAGTCGGTTTTGCTGTTGTTGGTGCAGTAATAACCGGCCTCCCGCAGCAGCTGCGGGAAGAGCCGCACATTGTCCGGCAGCCGCACTCGGGATCGCATGTGATTGGCGCCCAGCGAAATCGGTGAGAGTCCGGTGATGATGCCCGTACGGCTGGGAGCGCACACGCCGTGACAGGAAAACGCATGCGTAAACAGCGTGCCTTCTGCGGCAAGCTGATCGAGGTGCGGGGTATCTGCGTGCGGAGCACCGTAACATCCCAGCTGCGGGCTGATGTCTTCACAGCTGATCCAGAGGATATTCGGCTGCCCGGCCACCACTGCAGCTGTCAGGCCGACAGCTCCGGCAAAGCAGCTCAGAATTCGAACAATCAACGGCAAAATTCGGGGCCACATCTCAACTCTCCGGTACAAACGTGGGTGGTCAGCAAAGAGTCAACAGGGCGTAACCGCAGGACATCTGATCGTGCTTGCGGGACATGCAGATGCCGGTCGTGACCGCAATCAGCAGATCATCGCGAGTTGGGGGAGCCACCGCGTTGCGGCGACAGACATCCGCCAGCTCACTGAGCTGCTGGGGGATGGTGCAGGAAATCGTGTTTCCATGATGTTCCAGATTCTCCAGGATCCGGCAGCCACAAAACTCCTGCTGCGCTGCCACGGCAAAGGCCCGCAGGAGTTTGCCCGAGGGCTGATGCGGCAGCACGAGCAGTCGCTGATCGGGCCTGGCAGGCTGTGCCCTGAGAGCCAGTCTGAGTGCCAGCAGCATGAGTTCAATGCCGTTGACAAAAACCGCCTCAGCCTGCATCCGCATCACACAGCGGCTGACAGCTGCACCACGAAAGCTGAAAGCCGCGGTTGTTTCGGCAGTAAACAAAGGTTCGCTGTCGGCCGTCAGCGGCACCGGAAAATCCGCGCGGCCCAGCCCCCGCAGTTCCCAGCCGAGCGTGGAGTGAGCTGGAGTGGCTGGAGTGTCTGAGCCTGTGGCGTTCGCGTCTGAGCCGCAGCGTTCCACCAGCACTGCTGTGGCGCCAGCACCGACGATGCCGCAGAACACACGGTCGGCGCTGCAGTGCCAGAATTCCGGTGTTTCCACGTTGAGCAGGGCAATGCGTTGCATGCCTGGCTGTTCAAGGAACAGTTCTGCAGCCTCACAGAGCAGCTGCACGAAACCCGTGCAGCCGAAGTTTGCTCCGCTGAAATGCTTCAGTCCCAGGCCCGGATCGGCTGCGACAGCCGCTGCCAGCGCTGCCGTGGCGGCGGGGTCCGCCTGGGAATGGCAGAGCAGAACCGCGTCGCAGGACCGCAGCGACAGCCCGGCTCGCCGGTGCAGGCACTCGTCAAGTCCCTGCACGAGCATCAGCGGAGTGATACCGGGCTGGAGCAGTCGACGGGATTCGACACCGGTGAGTCTGCGAATGGTGGCAAGGTCGCGAAAGCCGGGCCTGCCGCCCTGACGAGACAGCCCGAGCACTTCTGTGTTGCCAAGCGGCTCGAAGTATCCGGGGCTGTCTGCGAGGCTGACGGCTGCGGTAATCCGCAATCCGGTGAGCAGTCCCTGCGGGCCAAAGCCGGCGGAGTGCTCAGACTTTGATTTCATACCCTTTTCGCTGTTCCCGAGCCTGCCATGTGGCCGCCTGCGGATCGCCGACAATTTGTTCCTTGTCGGGATCCCAGTTGATGGTGCGGCCAAGGCGGATGGCGATGTTGGCGAGGTGACAGACAGTCATCGCCCGGTGGTGGCTGTGCACATCGCTGATGGGCTGCGTGCGATCGGCGATGCATTCGAAGAAGTTCTTCATATGGTTGCCCGGCGTTTTACCCTTGTAGAGCTGTTTCAGGGTGTCTTCGCGGAGCGGGTTGGCTTCGAGTGCATCGACGGCTTCGCCGGTGAGCTTACCGCGGTTGACGAAGATCCGGCCAGTGGTGCCTTCCAGCATCAGACCGTTGTCGAAGCCAAGGTCACTGGCGGAGTCGCGAATGTGCAGCACAGCGCCGCTGGCGAAGGTGGCCGTCACATGGAATTCGGTGGCAGCATTGTACTGCGACGGATCCGTGGGCATGCCGTCCTGCAGGGGAACCGGATGTTTGGCCATCACGGGCTCGACCCGCACCGGGCCGGTGTTTTCAAGGTTGAAGGCCCAGGCGGCGATGTCCACGTGGTGGGCGCCCCAGTCGGTCATCTTGCCGCCGGAATATTCGTACCACCAGCGGAATTCGTAATGGCAGCGGGAATTGCCGTAACGCCCGCCAGTCGCCTTGTAACGGTACTCGGTGAACGGCGCCTGGCCGAGCCACATGTCCCAGTTGAGTCCTTTGGGGACTTCGGCGATGTCGATGGGACCACTCGATGGAGCACCGCCGATGGCAACCGTGACGGTTTTCAGATCACCTATGCGGCCCTCGCGCACCATTGCCACTGCACGCAGGAAACGCAGGTCCATCTCACTGCGCTGCTGAGTGCCCACCTGGAACACGCGGCCGGTTTTTTCCAGTACCCCGCGAATTTGCTTGCCTTCGTCAATGGTGAGTGTCAGCGGCTTTTCACAGTAGACGTCCTTGCCGGCCTGCATGGCTTCGATGGCGATTTTGGAATGCCAGTGATCCGGAGTGACGATCGTCACGACGTCGATGTCGGGGCGGTCGAGGATTTTTCGGTAGTCCTCGTGGACATCCACCGTGCGTTCGGCACCCGGACGGCTTTGACGCTTAAGCACCGTTTCGCGGCCTTTGGCCGCGTTATTGGCATCCACATCGCAAACCGCCGCACAGTCGCTGAAGTTCATCGCAGCCGGGCCAACGGCATTCCAGCGGTCGCCCGTTCCGATGCAGCCCAGCACCGGCCGCTCGTTCGGACTGCGAAACCCCGCGGCCCGGGACGACGGACCCAGCCACAGCGGGGCCACAGCAGAAGCCAATGATGCCAGTGTGGCAGACTTGAGTACATCGCGACGCGTGGGCGCTGGGAGCGAAGGTTGGGTCATGGCGGAACTTTCGAGGTGGGTGGGGTGGTACCGGATGAATCTCCGTACCCGGCAGTCTACCGAGAAGCCTGGTCAGAATCCAATTCCGGGCGGAAAAACTCAAATCGCCGCGGAATTCAGTTGCATCCGGGCACAGGGCAGGCCCCGGACAGGGAACTGATCAGGATAGGCCGAAATCGCAGTCGCGGGCCTCTGCAACACCGCAGTTCCAACACCCCCCACAGCGCGCCGACTGCCTGTTTGATCCTGAGGCCTGAACCAACCAGAAATACCACCGCTGCCAAACGCAGAACCGCTGGAAAACTGAAAAGATGAAGAGCATGGGAAATTTGCAGCCACCAGTCAAACCTTATCGATCAGGAATTCTGAATGGCCTTTGACCCGCCAAGCCGGGTGAACCCGAGCCCGGCAACTCCGGATCTCTCAATACAGCCGGCAGCATCAGTCGATTTTCGATGCAGGAGCGGACTTTGAGCACTGCGCGGCAGCCTGCGGGCTGTGACTGTGGGACTGTGAAGTTCGGCTGTCGGGTGGGAGTCGGCGGGAAGCCGATGAAACTCTCCCCCGGCTGGCACATCAATCCATGGAGGGGGGTTGGAAATGCTTCGAAAGAGTCTTGTCGCGCTGTTGCTGGGCGTGATTGGTGCCGGTGGCATTCAGGCGGATGACACGCCGGTTCGTCAAAAATCATCCACCGGAATTGTCGGCTGGCTGAAGGGTCGCTCTGATTCCGACAAGGCCACGAAAGCTCAGCCCGGCAACGGTGTTGAGCGAGCTGTCGTTCGGGATGCTGAGAAGCAGAGCGTTGTCAGACGCACCTCAGCCGGTCAGCAGGATCAGAAAACAAGTCGTCCGCAGGCGACGACGGCGGCGAAACCCGTTTCGCGTCCCGCTGCGGTCCAACAGGCCGAAGTGGCTCCTCCTCCGACCCCGGATCCCGGCGTTTCTGCCGCCCCGTCGTACGGCACACCGGGGATGGTTCAGCCCGGCTATCCACAGACCGGCGCCGCCCTGTACCCCGCCCCGGTTCCCGGCATCCCGCATCAGATGGGTGGCACTGTGATCATGAATCCAGCGCTCCAGCCGCACGAGATGCTCTACGGGCACCAATACAAGGCCCTGTACCCGCCTTACTACTACCAGGTCCACGGTGAGTGGCTGGTCACACCGTTCGGCGTGTGGTCGCAGGAGAACTGGAAGCTCAAGGGAACCGAGGTGAATGTGCGGTATCGCACCAGCATCAGCCCGTTCAGCTTCTTCACACCTCCGGCCCTGCGGTAGTGGACCGTGGCCGATTTGTCTGACTCAGAGTGTCTCTTTTCCGAGTGTCGTTTTCGCCCGATCAGGTGGTGCAGTATGAGAACTGTGCGATGTCTGCTGCAGCCGGCTGCTGCAGCCTGGCTGTTGTGTTCGATGGGTACTGTGCTGGCTGACGAAGGAGTTGCCCGCACCTCCGACCTGCGTCCTGCTGTCGGTGTGGCGTCAACAACAGCACTCCGGGCTGCTCGCCAGGAAGGGGCGGCGGCAAAGGCACCTGAGGCTGCAGCCGCTGCTGCAGCGACTGAAAAGGCTGCCGCGAAGAGCGAAGGCAAAGGCAGCTGCACCAGCAGTTGCGGCGAAGACGGCTGCGGTGAAGGTGGCTGCGGCTGCGGAAAGCCGGGCTGCTGTGCCGGTGGCTGCGGTGAAAACGGCTGCGGTGAAAACGGCTGCAGCTGCGGAGACAAATGCTGCGGCCCCGAAGGCTGCAACGGCAAGGATGGAAAAAACGGCGGACTGCTTGGACGCCTCTTCGGTGGTAAAGGATCCTCGGCAGGCAGTCGTCATTCCGCGGCCAAAGGTGGTAAAGGCAACGGACACCAGGGCGGCCATGGAGCAGGCTCTGCCCACGCAGGGAATGGTGCTGGCAGCGCGGGTGCCGGTCACGGGGCTCATGCTGGTGCTGGTAACGGTAACGGTAACGGTAACGGTGCCGGTGCTGGTAACGGGGCAGGCAACGGTGCGGGTGCAGCCCATGGCGCAGGAACTGATCACGGTGCCGGTCACGGTGCCGGAGCTGCTGCCGGAAACGGTGGTCTGCACGGGGGCCACGGTGCAGGTCACGGAGGTCTGCACGGCCACAACGGCCAGCATGGCTCAATCTACAGCCCCTCTTCACCCGGTCGCTGGTTCGGCGGCCACGGTGCAGGCGTCTGTCCCAACTGCCAGTGCAATCCCTGCCGCTGCAATGGCGGCTACGCGAAGGGATTCGTTGATCATGGGGACCGCCTGTTCAACTGCCTGTTCGGCTGGGCGGTACCATCCGGAGCCTGCGGACAAGGCCTTCCACTGGTTGGCAAATACGACATGGTCTACGCGGATCAGCCGGGCTATGTGAATCCCGCCGACACTCGGCTCTACAGCGCTCAGGGTTACGGCATGCCAATGACGGTGCCCCTCGCCCCCAATGTCAACTATCAATACAACTACAGCTCCGGAATTCCTGCCAGCCGCATCACCACGATCGGCACGTGGAACCCGGTAACCACCCCCCAGGCTCTGCCGCACCAGAGCTGGTGAGCCCGAACTTGTCTGCCCTGATATTTAGCGGAGTGCCCGAAAAATGAAGATGACTTCCTCTGTCTGGCTGGCTGCGGCCCTCGTTCTGACCGGCAGCCACTCCGCCCTGGCACAGCAGCATGCACACGCTGCGGTCAGTGCGGACTGCGAGCAGTGCCGAAATGGAGCGACCTGCGAGGACCCGGGCTGCTGCCTGTGCCGCGTACGGCTGTATCCTGACGCCGGCTGGAATCCACCGGTCAATCTGCCGGTGAACCACAACTGGGCCTGGTATGGTCTTTCAGCACCGCATGCCCCATACGGGTCGCCCAACGGTGGCTTCATCGGTCAGTATCCCAGTGTGTATCAGCCCACCGACACCACACAACTGGGCTACTATTACCACAAAGTGCCAACGTGGCAGAGTCAGCCCGGGCGTCTGCCGGCACCTCCGGTCCCCTCCCACTTTCACTCGCGGATGTGCCCGACAAACTGCTACGGCGGACACTTCCACGGTGCTCATCATCACGGGACAGTGATGCACTCCTACGCAGTGCCCACCCTGCCCCAGCCTGTGCAGACTGCCGCCACATTCGCTGCAGATTCTGAAGCCAGCCCCGTGTCGGCCCCCGCTCCGCTGAAAGCCGTGCGATCCGTCTCTTCCACACCGGAACCGCAGCCCAGCAAGGCTTCGACGGCAGCGAAGAAACCGGAAGTCACAGCAAAACCGGTCAGCCGCACGGAATCCTCCGGTGCTCCAAAGCCAGCCACCAGGACAACACCGAAAACTGCACCGAAGTCAAGCGAGAAGCGACCCGCATCTTCCCTGCTGAAATCGCTGTTCGACTGATATCACGCGTTCACCTGAAGCCTCCTCCGCCACAGAAAGCTCGGCAGACTCTGTCTGTCCGGGCTTTCTGTGTTTGCGG
>JBEAUF010000418.1:0-7000 GCA_041161565.1 Planctomycetota bacterium
GCGGCGTGAGCAGTGCGTTGGCAGGACACTTTACCCGCGGGCTGCCGCCCTGCGGCTCATTTGTGGCGGCAACCCGCGGGTAAAGAGTTCTGCAAAGAGCTGCCGATGCCGATTACAGCGTGTGCCGTAGCGTTGGCAGGACACTTGCCGTTGGCTTCCGCCCTCCGTTCATGCTTCTGCTGTCACTGCGGGTTGAAGCCATGATTCCGGCAACGGGAATGACCAGAGGTGCGGATCCGTTGGGAATTCACTATCGCGCAGCGTTGTGCCACCAGCGCTGATATTTCCGCGGCATGGCTCAGGCACGCAGCCGCTGTTCTTCCGTACCGGTGGAGAGCGGGGTATGTTTTCAGGACACAATTTGTTCGATGATCTGTGCCGGCAGCACGCCTGTGAGGCGGAAGTCAAGTCCCTGAGAGCGGAAGGTGAGGCGTTCGTGGTTGAGGCCGAGCTGATGCAGGATGGTGGCGTGAATATCGCGGACATGTACAGGGTTCTCGACAGGTCCGAATCCAAACTCATCCGTTTTTCCAAACGTGGTGCCACGCTGAAATCCTCCTCCGGCAAACCACATGGTAAAGGCATCAATGTGGTGGTTGCGGCCAGTGGATTCTCGCACTTCGCCCATCGGAGTCCTGCCGAACTCACCGCCCCAGATGACGATTGTGTTGTCGAGCAAGCCGCGTTGCTGCAGGTCGCGAACTAGTGCTGCGCATGGCTGATCAATATCTTTGGCTTTTTCCGGGAGGTGTTTTTCGAGGTTTTCGGTTGCACCACCGTGGTGGTCCCAATTGGTGTCATACAACTGGACGAAGCGAACTCCCCGTTCCACCAGCCGGCGGGCGAGCAGACAGTTTCTTGCGAAACTGGCTTCCTGCGGGTCTCGGATGCCGTACATCTCAAGGGTTGCGCGGGTTTCGCCTGATGTGTCCATAAGTTCGGGGGCGCTGGACTGCATCCGCCAGGCCATTTCGCAGGCGCTGATGCGTGTGGCGATTTCGGCATCTCCGGTCGTTTTTAACCTTTGATGATTGAGGGCGGTGACGGCGTCGATCACCTGGCGCTGCTGCGGGGCCGTGATCCCTGAGGGTGTCGAAAGGTTGACAATTGGATCACCCTGACTCCGCAGTGGGACTCCCTGATAGGTTGTGGGCAGGACACCACTGCCCCACAGGACAGATCCTCCGCGAGGTCCGCGTGGTCCGCTCTGGAGGACGACAAATCCCGGCAGATTATCGCACTCACTGCCCAGTCCATAAGTAATCCATGCTCCCATGCTCGGACGGCCAAACAGACCGCTCCCGGTATTCATAAAGAACTTGGCGGGAGCATGATTGAACAGGTCGGTCCTGCAGGTGGTGACAACGGTAATTTCGTCCGCAATTCCTGCTGTGTGCGGCAGCAGGTCGCTGATCCACGTTCCTGCCTGACCGGCCTGTCGAAAACGACGCTTTGATGCGAGGAGATTCGTCCGATGGCTGCTGTCCATGAACGCAAACCGCTTGCCAGCGGTGTAACTTTCAGGAATCGGCTGGCCATTCAGTTCAGTGAGGAGCGGTTTGTTTTCGAAGAGGTCCAGCTGTGAAGGTCCACCCGCCATAAACAGGTAGATTACGTTTCTGGCCTTCGCGGGATGATGAGTCGGTCTGGGCTGTAGTGGATTGACCGACTGTATCTGTGCCGCGGCCGCCTCGCGGTCCAGGAATGTGGCCAGCGCCATGGAGCCGAGTCCGATTCCGCAACGTTCGAGGAAATGTCGTCGCGCGGCGGCTGGCAGAGTGTCAGCGGGAATACCGGGATGCGGGGTTTTCATGGGATTCACTCGCGGGTGACGGTTTCGTCAAGATTGAGCAGGGTGCGGGCCGCGGTCAGTGGATCGAGTTGTCTGAGGACATCCAGTTCCGCGGCGTGAGGCTTTCTGGATGTGCAGCGACGAAAGGCTGCTTCAAGTCCATCGCTGCGAATCACTTCCTCAAGCGCTGTGGCAAACTCGAAGAACGCAATATCGTTGAGCAGTGTGAGGGCCTGCAGAGGTGTGTTGCTGCGCACGCGTCTTGTGCAGGAACTGAAGCCATCCGGCGCATCGAAGACAGTCAGAGACGGGGGCGGCGAGGCTCTGTAGATGAATGTGTACAGCCCTCGACGATA
Organism: Planctomycetota bacterium; assembly: GCA_041161565.1. Lineage (GTDB taxonomy): Bacteria > Planctomycetota > Planctomycetia > Planctomycetales > Planctomycetaceae > SXXK01. Next base: position 2,149 of record JBEAUF010000418.1, read on the forward strand.
ACGGTCTTCACCTTTGCTTTCCGCCCAGACACGGCGCACCTGACCGACGTTGAGCGATCCAGGGGGGACAGGGGGGTAGACGGGAGGACCGCCCAGCTTTCTTGAAAGCAGACCACTCGCTGTCAAGGCGACGTCTCGAACGATTTCGGCGTCGAGTCGGAGGCGACGCTGCCGTGCAAGCAAATAGTTGTCTGGGTCCTTTTCCAGGTGCAAGGGCGCAATGAATGAACTCTGCCTGTAGGTTTGCGAGGTTACGATCAGGCGATGGAGCTCCTTGAGGCTCCATCGTCGCTCCATGAATTCTACGGCCAGCCAGTCCAGCAGTTCGGGATGGGTCGGCAGGGTGCCCTGGGCGCCGAAATCGTTTTCGGTTTCCACAAGCCCACGCCCGAAATACTGCTGCCACACGCGATTCACGATGACTCGCGCCGTGAGGGGATTCTCAGGGCTGACGATCCAACGGGCAAGGTCAAGCCGATTGGGGCGGGAAGAGGTTTCGCCAAGTGGATGCAGGATTGCCGGAGTACCTGGGGCGACTACCTCCGATGGGCGGGTGAAATCGCCGTTGACAAAAATCGTGGTGGTTCGCGGAGTTGCGCGCTCCTGCAGAACCATCGTGGTGGTTCCCTGATTCAGCACAACATCAAGTTCGTTGTAGCGGTCGTTAAGCTCCCGGAATGGACCGACTCCACCAATGCTGCCGGCGAAGAGGACTCTATTCTGGGCGAAGCCTCTTTTCTCCCTTGGTACGTCGAGTGCATTGTTGATACCCGCCGACAGACTTTTGCGAGTCTCTGTTGTCAGCGTAGCCTCCCATTCTGCCAGCACGGACGCCTGTTGTTGCATGAAGCCGTTCAGTTTGGATTCAAGTTCCCGGAATTCCTGAGTTAATGCGGTCACGTTAACGCCCGGGTCGAATACCTTCAGAGTCGGTTCGTCCTGATCGTTGAGGAAGGCGAACAGTCGGTAATACTCTCGCTGCTCGATGGGGTCAAACTTGTGATCGTGGCACTGTGCGCAGCCAACAGTCAGTCCCAGCCACACGGTGCCGGTTGTCGCAACACGGTCGAAGATGCTGTCGATCCGGAATTGTTCGCGGTCGATGCCTCCTTCCTGATTGATTTGAGTATTGCGATGAAAGCCTGTGGCGATTTTCTGGCTTTCCGTAGAATTGGGGAGCAGGTCCCCGGCCAGTTGTTCAATTGTAAACTGGTCGAACGACATGTCGGCGTTCAGCGCGGAGATGACCCAGTCGCGGTATTTCCAGATTTGTCGAGGGGCGTCGATGGAGTAGCCGTTGCTGTCAGCGTATCTGGCCTGATCAAGCCACCAGCGCCCCCAGCGTTCTCCATAATGGGGGCTCCGCAGCAGACGATCGACAAGTTCGTGCCACGCTGACTCCGGATCGGCCGCTGACGCCACAACGAATGCATCCACCTCCGCTGTGGTCGGTGGCAGTCCAGTGAGGTCGAGGGAGATTCGGCGGATAAGCGTCTCGGGGGCTGCAGGTGGCGACAGGCTCAGGCCGTGCTGATTCGCCCGCTGTGCCACGAAGTGATCAATAATCGCACTGGCAGTCAGTGGATTGTTGTTGACAACCGCTGGATCCCGCTTCGGAGGCAGAAACGACCAGTGGAGCTCATACTTCGCACCCTCTTCAATCCATCGCCTCAGAGTTTCCCGTTGGGATGGAGTCAGGGGATTTCTGTGCGACTTTGGCGGCGGCATGACAACATCCGGATCGCTGCTCTGGATACGTTCCCAGACAGCGGACCTTGCTGGATTTCCCGGGACTATTCCCGGCAGACCTTCTCGTTCCGAGGTGGCCCCTTCGAAGGTATCCAGTCTCAGGCCTGCTTCACGATGCCTCGGATCAAACCCATGACATGCGAAACAATTCTCTGCAAGAATTGGTCGCACGTCACGATTAAAGGATACGGGCTCGGTACCCGGCGGTTCCGCAGGCATTGAGGCGGACACCTGCAGCAGCAGCGGAATAAGGAGATTGATTGGGGAGGACATGTTCGTTTCTCTTTGCAAACCAGTCTGCTTCAGCCGGCAAACGACTGTTCCATGGCCTTCGAAAGCGCAGTGTGGCACTGTCTGGCTGCAGCGATGGGGTCATAGCTGGGGGCACTGGAGACATGCCCGCTGACTTCAACGCAGACCGGTCCGGCGTAACGATGTTGCTTCAGAAGAGTGAAATACTGAAGGTAGTCCGTGCGACCTGTTCCGGGCAGCAGGAACCTGAATTTTGCGGTGTCTCCTTCACTGTCCTTGACGTGGATGAAGCGGGTGCGCGGAAGCAGCAGCTTCATCGATTCGGCCATGTCGATACCCTGAACTTCGAAATGGCTGTAGTCATAGGCCACCTGTAGCGCAGGTGATTTCACCTGATCAAGCAGCCACAATAATCGGTCCGGCGAATTCACCGCGCTGCTCACATGGGCTTTGATGGCGATTACGGTGCCGGCCTTTTCTGCGGCGGCGGCCCAGTCGTGCAGACGGTCAGCCATGCGGGTTCGCTGCTCCTGCCATCCGGACGGTGTGCCACCAGTCACTGTTTCGAGCATTGGTGGTTGATCGGGCACCAGTTCGCGTGCCAGGTGAGCGGCCGTGGTGATCAATTCGAGGTTTAACGCGTGTGCTGCGTCGTCGGCAGTAAGGCTCATCAGCACCATCAGGCAGGGCAGCCCAAGCTTCAGCTCCCGCAGCTGCAATGAGGCTGTGCGGCGGGAATCAGCCGTGAAGACGGCTGGTTCGGTGGCGTACCCGGCATTCAGCGATAACTCCACATGCGAGTAGCCGATTTCAGCGCAGGTTCTGAGTGCGACTTCCAGCGGGATCGTCTTCATTCCATAAAGGCTAAAGCCGAGGCTGGGACGGTCCGCAGGTGTGGGTATCGGAGTCCCGACTCCGATACCTGCAGCACACGGGACCATGGGGGCTGCAATTGCAGCGGCCCCTGCGGCAAGAAACGAGCGGCGCCGAACCGGAAAATCAGTGATGTTCACGAGCATATCTCAGAGTGCAGTGCTGGTGGTTGCCGCAAATTCCGCGAGGATCGCTTCTTCCGGATAATTCCTAAACCGTTTCGAAGCCCTTACGTTGTTCACGCTTCAGCCATGTGTCGGCTTCCCTGTCGTCCACGAACTGCTCCCTGACCGGGTCCCATTTGAGTGGTCTGCCGAGACGCATTGAGATGTTTCCCAGGTGGCATGTCGAGACAGTGCGATGTGAACTGAAGACGTCCGAAAGAGGCATGCGACGCGACTCAACGCAGTCGAAGAAGTTGCCCATATGGTTGATGATCGCGTCGAGTTTTCCGGCTCGCGGCGGGCGGTCCGGGTTGTCGTAGTCGTAGACCGTCCAGTCTTCTCTGTTGAGTGGCTGAGACTTCAGCGCGTCAACTGGTGCGCCACTGATTCGGCCTCGATTGACGAACAGACGTCCGGCATCACCGGTGAAAAGAATACCGTTGTCACCGCCGCTGTCGGCAACCGTCATGACAACTCCATTTGCAAACGTGCAGGTCGCATGAAAGTCAATGGCAACGTTGTACCCGTTTGGGACGCTGGGCATTTTGGCAGTGCCGCTGATTTCCACCGGGTCGGAGTTAATAGCCCAATGTGCGATATCGACATGGTGGGCGCCCCAGTCGGTCATCTGTCCGCCCGAGTATTCGTACCACCAGCGAAATGTGTAATGCGATCGCTCTTCAATGTAGGGTACATCGGGCGTCTGTCCCTGCCACAGATTCCAATTGAGATGCGCTGGTGCGGTGCGGGGTACAAATGAGCCGCTGGTGCTGTTTTTACCCAGCACAACGTCCACCTTCTGCAACTTCCCGATGCGTCCGGCTCGAACCATCTCGACGGCCAGTCGAAAACGATCGTCGCTGCGCTGCCATGAACCTACCTGTACGACACGACCCGTTTCCCGAACGACTCTGGTGAGTTGCTTGCCTTCGTCGATTGTCAGGGTCAGTGGTTTTTCGCAGTAGACGTCTTTTCCGGCACGGCACGCGTCGATGACCATCTTTGTGTGCCAGTGGTCCGGTGTCCCGATCGTGATTACATCAACGTCGTTTCGACTGAGAAGATCGCGGTAGTCCTCGCAGGCAAAAGGTGTGCTGCCAAATGCCGCTTTGGCCTGATCGCGAACGTTGCGATCAACGTCACAAACAGCAGTGATGTCGCCGTAAAGCTGAGCCTTATGAGCTATCACGCTTCCCTGATACCGCAGCCCAATCACACCAACACGCGGCCGATTGATCGCTGACCGCGAGTTTGCGGCCCGAGCGGGGGCCGTATGCAGGCCGCAGTTCAAGGCCCATCCGGAAAGTGCGGCAGCTGCCAGCACTTTACGGCGATTCAGTTTCACGGAGACTGATGATTGATCTGGATTCATGATCCGGGGCCGTTCTGTTTGCGTGAAATAGGCAGTTGGTCTCTCAGCCCGTACATGGAAAAAGAACACTCAGCGGGTGAAGAAGCGGCAGCAAAAAACTCACATCAACCCTCAGTCAGATCAGTCGCGACGAACCCCGGCATGCTGATATTCAGGTTGCACCGGTGGCTGAGGGAGTTGTTGAAGTGGAATGTCGAACCGTGGTCAGCCGACGGGCTGATCGCGAATACGACTTCGGGAATAATCCCAGTCGGTCTTTGGATCATGGCCAACTCCCACTGCAGAAAAACCAGTTAGAGGAGCCTGCCGGTGCTGTCACCGAACTGCTCGACGGGAATTTGCAGGCGATCGAGAATCGAAGTGTAGAGGTTGCACAGTGGTGTGTGGCCTTTTGCCGCAAGGTGCTGGCCCGTTGGAAGAGAGCCACCGCCTCCGCCCCCCA
>JBEAUF010000022.1:0-3312 GCA_041161565.1 Planctomycetota bacterium
GGGGGGCGCAGCGGAAGTCCTGGGACTGGCAACGGGCGGCGCAGCCGGGCGTGTCGGGGCTGCCGGGGGTGCCGGGGGTGCCGGTTGCGTGGCAGCCGGCACCTGAATCGCACCACGACAATCCGGGCAACGGACTTTTTTTCCGGCCAGACTGTCGTTGATGTTGCCCTCCCACGTGCAGATGCAGCGAATGCGGATGGACACGACGGACGCTCCCGAACGGCAGACAGTGGGTTGATGGGCTCGGGGAAGATACACCCCGAGTGGTGTGTTTGCGAGCCGGGAGGTGGAAATTTCCATGTCCGAGCGTGCGAGGCCGTACGAATTTGCCGAGGTGAATACAAAAGGCATCAGTGGCTGCAAGCGTTCAGGAATTCTGCGTTTTTGAGCGATTGTTCCGGCCGTGGCTGAGCAGCCTGCGGTGGCTCTGATTCCCGCCCGTTCGGCTGGGTTGGTTCCTGTTTCGCCTCTCTGTATCATCTTCACAATCCGCGGCGGTTCACTGCTCTATGCCCTTTCTTCCCGCCGCCCTCCTTCCGCAGGCTGAACTTCGCCGTTATGGACGAACTGCAACACGAATGCGGTATTGCTGCTGTCTATCATCTCAATTCCGGCGGCCTGAGTCCGCTCATTCCAAAGCTGCGCCGGCCTGACCGGTCGGTGGTGGACCCGGCCACGGAAGAGCCGTCTGCCGTCCGCAACCGCGCTTCAAGGCTTGTCCCCGGAATGCTGCTCGACATGCAGAACCGCGGACAGCTGGCCGCCGGCATCACCAGCTTCAACGCCCAGCGGCTGCAGATCATTCAGACGCACAAGGACGTGGGCGGTGTGGCCGAAGTCTTCCGGATGAACCATGAAGACCGTTACAAGCAGCTCATGGCCGAACATGCCGGCCAGGCGGCCATTGGGCATGTCCGCTACGCCACCTGCGGCAAGGACGACCCCACCTATGCTCAGCCCTTCGAACGCCACCACATCGCGCGTTCAAAATGGTTCAGCTTCGCCTTCAACGGTCAGCTCGCCAACTACCTCGAACTCCGCGAAGAAATCCTCAAAACCACCGATTTCCATCTCACCCGCGAAACCGACACCGAAGTTCTCAACCACCTCATCTCCCACGAACTTTCCGTCGACCCTGAAATCTCCCCGGTAAAGCTGCTGCAGAAAATCGCTTCCCGGGTCGATGGTTCCTGGAACATCGTATTCCTCAACGCTCGCGGGCAAATGTTTGTCTCCCGCGATCCTCTCGGCATGCGACCGCTCTGCTGGGCCCACGAAGGCGCCCTGTTTGCCGCTGCCAGTGAAAGCGTGGCCCTCACACACCTCGGCTTTGCCGACGAAAATGTCCACAGCCTGCCCCCCGGGCATGTGCTCGTTATCGACGGCCAGTCCGTAACCATGCACAAGTACGCCGAAAGCCCCGCCCAGGCACACTGCTTCTTCGAGTGGATCTACTTTGCCAACGCCGGCAGCACCTTTGACGGAGCCGGTGTCTATCTGTCCCGCAAAAAACTCGGTGAAGAGCTCGCTGCCCGCGAAACCGTTCCCATTGCCGATGACGTAATCGTCGTGCCTGTCCCGGATACCGCCAAAGCAGCCGCCGACAGCATGGCCTTTCGCCTCGGCGTGCCCTCGCTCGAAGGACTCATTCGCAACCGCTACATCGGCCGCACCTTCATCGAAGGCAATAACCGCGCCGATAAAGTCCGCATGAAATACACGCCGCTGCCGGAAATCATGGAAGGCAAACGCGTGCTCCTCGTGGATGACTCCATCGTCCGCGCCACCACCCTCCGCGAACTCCTCGCACTGCTTCGCGCTCGCGGCCGTGCCAGGGAAATCCACGTTCGCATCGCCTGCCCACCCATTATCGCACCGTGCTTCTACGGCATCGATATGTCGACCGTCAGCGAACTCTTCGCCCCGGCCTTCATGCAGGGCCGCAAAATCACCCCCGAAGAAGAACAGGCCATGGCCCGCGAAGTCGGCGCCGACAGCCTCCACTACCTCCCCGTTGAATCTCTCGCCACCTGCGTCGGACTCCCCTCCAGCTCGCTCTGCCAGGCCTGCGTCTGCGGCCAATACCCCACCCAGGCCGGCACACAGCTCTACCAGAAAGCCCTCGAACGCGCCGCCAAAAACACCGCCGATTGCAGCCCCGGAGACTGCCCCACCGGACCGCAGGGCGCACGAATCTATGGATAAACACCAGCCCCCGACCAACAGTCGGGAATTCAGGCGTGCACATGCCTGCCCCGTAAGTATTCTATGCTGACTCCGTGTGATTCTGTTTTCCACCATTCCAGGTTTCTGTAACAGACAGTACTGTGGAGACAGGAATATGTTCGACGGCAACGACTGGGGCATGTTCCAGACGATTCTGCTGCTGTTCATCGTCCTTGACCCGTTCGGCAATCTGGTGCTGATCAATTCTCTGCTCAGGAACTTTTCCCCCGCCAGGCGTCAGGCAATCATGCTGCGTGAGAGCGGCATTGCCATGGGGATTCTGCTGGCAGCTGTTTTCGCGGGTGATGCCGTCATGGCGGCACTGGGACTGGAAACTTCATCACTGGGAATCGCCGGCGGTATCGTGCTGTTCATGATCGCCATGGGCATGATCTTCCCCGCCAGGAAATTGCTTGATGAAGAAGACGTTTCCGACCCCCTGATCGTCCCGATCGCCATCCCTCTGCTGGCCGGACCGGGGACGATTTCACTGATTCTGCTGCTGGCACAGAAGCACAACCGCCTCGGGGTGGGACTGGCCGTGCTGGTCGCCTGCGGACTCTCATCCCTCATCCTCGCCCTGTCCCCGCGCATCCACGCGTTCCTCGGCACCCGCGGCTCAAGAGCACTGGAACGACTGATGGGAATGCTGCTGGTGATGATGGCCGTCCAGATGGTGCTGGATGGTCTGCGAGTCTGGCTGCGGTGACGATGAACGAAACGCGGCCAAAAACGACAATCGCGGCGCAGGGCTGGTACTGGCCGGAGCACCGCCCAGTGGCATTGGCTTTCTGGCAAGACGCAGTGTCGGGAGGGCGAAGCTCCTGCTGAGCCGCATCCCTGCCGCGAGCGTTTCTTCGACCCCCGCTGCGCCGCAAAAACGCTGGCAAACGCTCACAGCGCGGACCAGCGTTCAGCGGCTCGGCTGGAGCCTCGCTCTGGGATGGCGAAACGGTGTGAAGAATACCGGAAGTCGTCTTTCGGACTCCGCCCCCCGTTACAGGGCGTGCGGGGGATGTCAATCCCCCGGTAACGGTGCGTGCCCGCGCGGCCACTACCGCAGCCAGAGCTCACCAGGGCCGCACC
>JBEAUF010000028.1:0-3619 GCA_041161565.1 Planctomycetota bacterium
CCACGGCCCTGCTCCCCATTCCCTGCAGCGGATGGTCCTGCCCATCAGCCGCCGCAGTCTGCTGCAGTACGCAGGCGGCGGTTTCGGGCTGCTTCCCCTCGCACAGCTCTTCGCCGCCACCGATGAAACGCCGGCTCCGGCGATCCCCGCCGGGCTCCATCATCCGCCCCGTGTCAGGCGAGTGATCCAGCTGTTTATGAACGGCGGGGCCAGCCCGATGGACACGTTTGACTACAAACCTGAACTCGAACGCCAGCACGGCAAACCGCTTGGACCAAAGGAAAAACCCGAAGGCTTTACTGCTCCGGCCGGCGCCGTCATGAAAAGCCCGTTCACGTTTCAGCAGTACGGTGAAACCGGTCGCTGGGTCAGTTCGGTGTTTCCGCACCAGGCAAAGGTGATCGATGAGCCCGCCTTCCTGATGGCCATGAATACTCGCACAAATGTTCATGGACCAGCCAGTTACATGATGAATACCGGCTTCATGCTGCCTGGCTTCCCCTGCTTTGGGGCATGGGTCTCCTACGCGCTGGGCAGCCTCTCACAAAACATGCCGGCCTTTGTTGTGCTGCCCGATCCGCGGGGGCTGCCATACAACCAGAAGGGCAATTTCAGCGCCGGCTTTCTGCCGTCTCGTCATCAGGGGACTCTGGTCGATGCTTCTCGCAATCCACCGATCGCTGATCTTGAGGCGGATCCGGCTTATGGATTCGCCCGCGGGGAAGCAGACGTGGCCACTCAACAACTGCTGCTCGACATCAATCGCGAACATGCGCGGCAGCGTCCCGGTGAATCGCTGCTCGAATCCCGCATCGCCGCTGCCGAACTTGCCGCCGGCATGCAGCTCGCCGCACCCGAAGCCTTCGACATCTCCCGCGAAACGGCCCAAACCCAATCCGCTTACGGGCTTGATCAGCCCGATACCGCCGATTTCGGTCGCCGCTGCCTGCTCGCCCGCCGGCTCATCGAACGCGGCACGCGGTTCGTGCAGGTCTGGAGCGGACCGCAGGGCGCTGTCAACAACTGGGATAATCACGGCAGCATCCAGAACGAGCTCCCGCCCATCGCTCGCAGCGTCGATCAGCCCACCGCCGCACTGCTCAGCGACCTCATACAACGCGGACTCTTCGAAGACACACTGCTGGTCTGGAGCACCGAGTTTGGCCGCACTCCCTTTGCTCAGGGCAGCGTGGGACGCGATCACAACCGCGGAACCTTCGTCACCTGGCTCGCCGGAGCCGGAATCAAACGCGGTGCCACACACGGCCGCAGCGATGACCTCGGTTATCAAACAGCCGAAGGTCGCACCACCAGCCACGACCTGTACGCCACCATCCTGCATCTCATGGGGCTCGACCACAAACGAACCACCTTCCGCACCTCCGGAATTGATCGCCGCCTGACAGATGTGCACGGACGAGTCATCGAACAGATCCTGTCGTAGGTGATGCCTCCCCCGCCGGGCAGAGACAACGCACTGGCCGACTCGATGCCCACCGCGCTGTTTCCGCAATGAGCCGCAGGGCGGGACGCTGCGCGAGGGCGTAGAGAATAGAAAGTAGAGAGTAGAAGGAAGTGAGAAGTGAGAAGTGAGAAAGCGATGAGCCGCCTGGCGGCAGCCTGCGGGTAAAGGGTGCTGGCGACGCGCTGCCGACGCCGTGCGCACCAGGGTGCGAAAACGCAACCGCGGGCTGTCACCCAATGGCATTGGGATTCTCTGAAATTCTGTGAAAAGACGGTTGAAGACCTGGGCGGGCGAGGCTCCAGCCGAGCCGCTGAACGCTGGTCCGCGCTGTGAGCGTTTGCCAGCGTTTTTGCGGCGCAGCGGGGATCGAAGAAACGCTCGCGGCAGGGATGCGGCTCAGCAGGAGCTTCGCCCTCCCGACACTGCGTCTTGTCAGAAAGCCAATGCCATTGGGCTGCCGCCCAATGGCCTTGGTATTCTCTGAAATTCTGTGAGCCGGGTGACGACTTGGGACGGCGAGGCTCCAGCCGAGCCACTGAACGCTGGTCCGCGCTGTGAACGTTTGCCAGCGTTTTTGCGGCGCAGGGGGGATCGATGACACGCTCGCGGCAGGGATGCGGCTCAGCAGGAGCTTCGCCCTCCCGGCAATGCGTCGTGCCCGAAAACCAGGGCCCCTGGGTTGGCGCGTGGTGACTTAAGCGGGTGGCGACATTCTGAGCGGTCGAGCGGCGGTTGCGTGGGTGTGTTGTCTGGCGGACGGGCGGGCGAATCGATAGGATCTGCCTGGCGCCGCGTGTCGTTTGGCGGTGCACGTGGCTCTGTAGTGTTCAGGAGATTCTTCCATGCGTTTATTCCGCTGGTTTGCTGGTGTGTGTGTGTGCTTCCTGGCTCTGGCCGTTCCGGGATATGGCGGTGCGGCTGAGTCTGTGCAGATTGCGAAGGGGGCGGAGGCGGACACGCTGGCGATTACCGTGGACGGCAAACCATTTCTGACCTTCAACTACGGCGCCGGGTTGCCGAAGCCATTTTTTCTGCCGGTGACGACGGCCGAGGGTGTGGTGGTGAATCGGGAGCTGGGGGACAAGTCAGACGCCGACCATCCGCATCACAAGGGCATCTGGAACGCGATCGACGAAGTGAACGGTGTGAAGTTCTGGGCTGAGAAAGGCGTGATCCGCAATACTCAGGTGAAGATCACCGCGGCCACCGGCAGTACTGCATCATTTACGGCCGTGAATGAGTGGCGGAATGCGGAGACGGATAAAGTGGAAGTGGTGGAAAAGGTGCAGATCACGATTTATCCCTCACGACTGCTGGTTTACGACATGACTTTTCACGCGGCCCATGGATCGGTGGTCTTTGAGGACACGAAGGAGGGGCTGTTTGGCTTCCGGGTGGCGCCATCGATGAAGGAGAAGAACGGTGGCCGGGTAACGGCCAGTGACGGTTCGACAACGACAGCGAAGTGCTGGGGCCGCAATTTTCCGTGGGTGGACTACAGCGGGGAGGTTGGCGGGAAGACGGCGGGGGTGACGATCATGGACCACCCGGGCAATTTTCGTCCATCGCGGTATCACGTGCGGGACTACGGTTTATTTTCGGTGAGTCCGTTTGGCGAGAAGGCTTACACGAACGGTGCGTCCGCAGCGGCGCCTGTGCATCTGGACCAGGACGGGACATTGCGTCTGCGTTACGGTTTGTACGTGCACGACGGTGATTCGGCTGCAGCCGGGATTCCGGCTGTCTACGAGACGTTTGTGCAGCAGGGCAACTGATCCGGCGTGTCCGGAGTGCTGTCAGGGGATTTCATGAACCATCATGAGATCATGGGTTTCCCCAAGCCATGCGGTATGGCCGACGATAATGATGCGGCTGCCCTGCTGGAGCAGTCCGCAGCGTTTGCCCCAGGGCACAACGTACTGCAGCAGGGCATCTGCGGACTGCTGGACGGCGCGATTGAGCACCGGTGTGACGCCCCAGTAGAGGCACATGCGGCGAGCGACATCCTCGCGGTCGGTGAACGCAAGGATGGGGACGCGACCGCGCATGCGTGAGAGTGCGAGTGCGGTGCGGCCGGTGACGGTGGCGACGACGATGAGGTCTGCTTTGAGGTATTCGGCGGCGGCGACGGCGCCGCGGGTGACGGCTTCGGTG
>JBEAUF010000041.1:0-3143 GCA_041161565.1 Planctomycetota bacterium
ATTTGTCCTTGCAAACCATAAACCACAGCGCATACTGCCGCTCCCTCGGGCGATTAACTCAGTTGGCTAGAGTGCATCCCTTACAAGGATGAAGTCGGGGGTTCGAGTCCCTCATCGCCCACTTGCCTGTTTTTTCAAATCAAGCAGACCTAAATAACCTCTAAAACACTGGGTTTTTAAGACCCAGTGTTTTTTTTCGCACCCAAATCCTGCCGTTTCGCGCCGGCCCAGGTCTGCCTGTGGGTCTGGAAAAGTCGCACCGCGGGGCATTCCGCAGGTCGGTTATTCAAATGCGCCCCGGTTCGGGCGTGCTGCCGGAATACCGCGACCAGCCCGGACAGAGCCGCTCCTGAAAACACACACGGGGTTCCACCAACGCAGACGACTTCGCATTTGGCTGGTATCGCCACAGTCACCCGCGTGGGCCAGCTTCAGGATCTCACTCGATCACACTCGACCGCAACGGCACACCACCTTCCAGCGTTTGCAGGACAACACAGCAGCGTTCGGTGAGTTCCAGCAGTTTTCGCTGCGACTCCGCTGGGATATCACCCTGCAGATGGAATCCGAGCTGAACATCGGTGAGTCCAGTGGGGACGGAGCGATCGACGCCGAGTGTGCCGCGGAAGTCCATGTGGCCGGTGGCAGTCACGATTGCGGACTGGAGGTTCAGTCCGAGGGCCTTTGCGACGGCGGCGAGGGTTGTGCCGGCGCATGTAACGAGAGCCTGCAGCAGAAGTTCGCCGGAGCAGGCAGCAAGACCGTCTCCACCGGCGGCCGGATGCAGGCCGGCCAGAATATCGCGACCGTCGTTGGCCAGCAGTCGCACGCGGCAGCCGATGCGTTCCGGATCGACTTCACCTTCTGCTCGCAGCACCACGGCGGCGCGCTCCGGATGTTCCACAAACAGCTGCTTCACTGGCGCCTGCATGGCGCGAAACGTGTCTCGATTCATCTGCTTTTGCTCCCCTGTGCCAGCCCCAGAATCATGTCCTTCACGTCACACACATGCACCCGATCCCGCTCGATATCCCGGCGGGACGAGATCAGCACCGGGCCTTCATGCTCAACCTGATCGGTATCCGGCAGCCGGCCGTGGCTGCCACGGACCACTTCCGCCTTCAGACCGATCATGTCCATGTAATAGCGAAAGCCGAGCATTTTCCGGAGCAACCGCGAGGCGATCCGCAGTTTTGGAAACCGCAAATCGGGATTCACAAGGAGCTCCGCCGGGTCATAGCCGGGCTTGCGGTGAATGTCCACAGTGCGCGCGTAGTCAGGAGCCAGCGCATCGTCCAGCCAGAAATAATAGGTGAACCACGATTCGCGGCTGCTCACACACACCAGATCCCCACTGCGTTCATGATTCAACCCCCACTCCGCCTGTTCAGCCGTGTCCAGCACACGTTCAATGCCCGGAACCTGCCGCAGCAGCTCTGCCACCCGCGGACGGTCGGCGGGGTTGCGGACGTACACGTGAGCGGCCTGGTGATCGGCCACCGCAAAGGCCCGGGATGCTCCGGCGTCGAGCGTTTCCCAGCCGAGCGGTTCGAGGCGAACTCGCAGCAGACCAGCCTCCCGCAGAATGCGGTTGATGTGAATTGGCGAATTCACTTCTGAGATTCCGTATTCGCTGAGTACCAGCACATCAGCATCCTGCTCCTGCGCGGCCGCAATCAATTTGCCCGCTTCCTGATCCACCAGTCGAATGTCTTCGGCAAGGGCCGGATCTCCCGGCCCCAGACGCTGCAGGTTGTAGTCAAGGTGTGGAAGATAGACGAGCATCAGCGAGGGACGATGTTCGCGAAACACGCGGCATGACGCATCAGCGATCCAGCGGGTGCTGCGAATGTCAGCGGTCGGCCCCCAGAAGTTGAACAGCGGGAACCGCCCCAGCTCCGCCTGCAGCTCATCCCGCAGCTGCGGCGGCTCACTGTACACGTCCGGGATCTTGCGCCCGTCTGCCGGATAGGATGGACGTGGCGTCAGTGACCAGTCGACGGCCGCGTACATGTTGTACCACCAGAACATTTTCGCCGTGCGATGCCCGGGCCACCGCGTCCGCGCAGCCTCATAAACCTTCTCGCCCTGAATCAGCTGATTCGACTGTTTCCAGAACAACACCTCGTTCAGTTCACGAAAATACCAGCCGTTGGCGACGATGCCGTGACGTGCCGGGAGCAGTCCCGTGAGCAGTGAAGCCTGAACCGTGCAGGTCACTGCGGGAAACACCGTTTCCAGAGGCCGCATGAAGCCGTTACTCGCCAGTCGCGCCAGATGCGGCGTGTTCGCACCAATCATCCCCGGCGTCAGGCCCACCACGTTGATGACCATCACCCGCCGTACTGACTCAGACACCATCTGACATCTCCCTCGCGACTTCTCCGTAGGACACAATGCAGTCGTTCACGTTCCAGTAGTCCTCGGGCTTCAGATACAGACGCTGCCCCGCAGACTCGCCTTCTCCGGCGTCCGCTTCTGCTGCTGTTCCCAGCGGCTGCAGCAGGAAGTACTGCGAAGTTCGCAGCCCCCGCCATGCGTCGTGGCGAATCCTCAGCAATCGCTCCGCACCTGCAGTTCCCTGCAAATCCGGAGACTGCAGACTGAACGCTCCGCTGTGCGAACGTTCCGCTTCATCCCCACCCGTCTCCACAGCCCTGCCCTCGCACTGCAACAGCTCGGCCACCGTCGGCAACAAATCGAAACTCCCGCACAAAGCCTGCAGCCTCGTACCCGCCGATAAAGCCTCCGTCCACCACAGCGGAACATGCAGCAGGCTCTCGTCCGCCCCGCTTTCAAAAGGTCGCTCCAAATCCCGCGATAATCCCCGAAACCCCGTGACCAGCCACACCGGAGCAGCAGATGATGCACACGCTTCAGCCGCGAGCTGCTCCAGCTGAGCGAGCAGACAGTTGGCTGCCCGAACCACGTCAACAGCTGAGGTTTTGCTGGCATCGCCCCCGGCAGAAACAGACGGTTCCGCACCGAGACGAACAGTCACCAGCACAAGCTGTGCCTGAGCGACAGCCAAACTCAGCCGTTCCGGAAACATCGCGGGCAACTCCGTCGGCCACGAAAAAATCTCCGGCCGCAGCGCAGCTGTCAACGCGGGAGCACTGAATGCGGCTGCGGGTGTTGATAAC
>JBEAUF010000052.1:0-3471 GCA_041161565.1 Planctomycetota bacterium
TCCCGCGCGGTAACCCACCGGCACCCGCCCGTGTACTGCCCCGCACGCACTCGTAGCTCAATTGGATAGAGCATCGGTCTACGGAACCGAAGGTTAATGGTTCGAGCCCATTCGAGTGCAACTTGAACAGCCGCAAGGACTTACAATAGGTCCCTGCGGCTGTTTTTTTGCGCCCATCGGGGGAGTGGGGAGGGCGAAGTTCCATCTGAGCCGGCCCTGCACGCCCGAAAGACACCTGCGGACTGGCGGTCCCTGTCGAAGTCCTGTTGGTCCAGCGGAAGCCGGGGGGGCCGCCGGATGCCAGATGGCCAGGGAAAGCAAATGGAGTTGTCTCCCGGAACGCTGGCGTATCTTCTCTGCCAGACCCAATGGGCGTCTTTCCGGGACGTATTCCGGTCGGTTGTGGGACATCCGTGACACTCAACGGGTTTTGTGTGCCACCGCAAAATCGCATCTTTCCGCCGTGCAGCGTGTGGTCGATGTGGCCGTGTTGCTACTGTTTCGGCACGAAGGCAAATTTGGTGTGGCGTTTGACGATGGCGGCGTCGAAGGTGGCGAACTGGTGGCATCCCTGATTCTGGCTTGTGCTGACCAGCAGTTCGTCGGAAAGGTCGGCACCGCGACGCAGGGCACTGATGGCTTGTCGAATTCGATCTTCGTCTTCAAACCGAAGGTTGTGAATCTGCAAAAGACGTGCGATCGTATCGGCGATCTCGCTGTGAGTCCAGTCATAGAGGCTGGACAGCACCCAGTAAGCCTCGACAAGTACGAGATCAGCGATGAAGAATGTGGCTGATCTGCGTGTCAGCAGATTCATTGTGGCCCGATACTGTGCCTCATCATCACGTGTGAGGTATCGGACAAGAATATTGGTGTCGAGTCCGATCATCGCGGTGATTTCCGGAGTCTTTTTGCGGCACCGGACTGGACGGCGGCCTCAATCTGCTGATCAGACACCGGTTTGCGCGGACGTTTGACGGGAAAGGTATCTGCCAGTTGTTCGAAGGTTGCCGACTTGGCTGTCAGGACAACCCTGCCCCCTGGTTCGATTTCATACATCAGCAGCGAGGACGGTTTGATCTGCAAAGCCTGAACGACAGCTTTGGGGATCGTTGTCTGATTCTTCGACGTGATTTTGGAAGTGATGCTCATTCCCGGATTCTATTTCACAACAAGGAATCGTCAATAATTAAGGATCTGTCAAAAATTCCGTGCTGATGGCAAAATGGTATTGATCGAGTCATCCGAGCCTTTGGGAGTACGACGTTTCTGCTGACACAGTTGCTGCACCGCTTTCCACGACCACTGTCATGTCTCCGGCCGCTGACCAGTCCACACCTCGAACAATGCTGCTCACTTGAGAATGAACTGCAGGCAACATGTGACACGAACGCGACTCGCAGTATTTGGGCGCAGCAAAGACCTTCGTGTCGCAACAGATCCGGACACTCACCGGTCTTCAATAACAATCTGCGAACGCCCGCGATTCATTGGCTTGATGGAGACACCCGCAAGCGTCACCGGGGGCAGTCCGACGCTGCGGCAGACAATTTCCGGATGTTGCGTGAAAAGTTGAATCAGCCGCAGTGCCGCATCTGAGGGATGCCGAGTTCCCTGTTCCCAGCTCTGCAGCGTCTTCGTGGACACACTCAGCAGTCCGGCAAAGACTGACTGTGACATGGCCGCCTGGTGCCGTAATGCCGCCAAAGTTGCCGCATCAATCTGCGGAGGATCCTCAGGCACCTCGACAGTTTTCAACGTCAAGTCACCACGACAGTGAGCAACACTTTCCTGCAATCCTTTCTGCAGTCTTTCAAACAGCGATTTTCTGGTCGTCCCGCTCATGGTGGCTCTTTGCTCCTGTGGCCTGCCGCACATCTTGCCTGCGTTTTCAGTTCTGTGGCCAACTGTGAAAGTAATCGCCGCTCTGCCGCCGAGAGGTTCTCCTGCTCGTCTTTGCTGTAGAACCCCGCGATGTGGTTGCTCCATCAGCAATAGCTGCAGGTGGTCCTGCGACAAGGTCGCTCGCCGATTATCGCGAGGAGGAGCGACTTTGGGCAAGGGTGAGCGACCTGTTGACCGCCCATAAGACCTCTGAGGCCAATCGGAAACCACACCCGAAGCAGCGGCAACGGAGCCCCTCAACTGGCTCAGGAAGCAGCCCTGCGATTCGTGGGCGATGCGGCCAGGCGGTCCCTGCCGCGACTCATCGAGTAAGCCACCGCTGCCCGGGCGTGTCACCACAGCCGCACATCTGAGCCGTACGTTTATGGTGTCGTGCCTGCTGAAGTGATTTTAACGGACTTCGTGTGCCAGCGCTGTCAGGCAACCGGCCCACCACAGAAACTGCCCGCAGATCATCCACCACGTGCAAAGTCCCGGCGAAATACCCGAGACGGAGCAATAAAGCTGGCTGCTGGGTGTCTGCCTCTGTTAGTCCACAGCGGCACGGAGTCACCAAGCGGCGTTTGTGTGACATCAACCCCCACGTCGATCCTCTTGCTGTCGCCGCGGCCTGTCTGAGTGGAGACTTAAAATGGGGTGTTCCCGAAATCAGAGCAAGTCAGCCTCTGTGAAGTCCAGGCTGGACAGCAGATTTTGGTCCGGTGCGCGGAGGTGTGTGACAATCACGGTGTCCCGATCCACGTAAAAAACGGCGCGGAATGTTCGACCGCGGCGTGTGCCAAAAAATGCGTTCCGCAGTTCATGAATGCAGAACTCATCTTCTGGGGCTTTCGGAAAAGAAAAGGGGCTGGCAGCGAGTCGCTGAATGGTGTGAGACAGCGCATCAAGCCATGCATGAGCGCCGGACACGGATCTTTGCATGATCCAGTCAACGCAGTCGTTCTGGTTTCGGACCGCTTCGGCCGTAAATCGAACACGAAAACTCATTGTCTTTTCGGCAGTCGATTGCGCGTCTGCTGTATTGCGTCCTGTGCGTCAATGAGTCGACCGGCTGCGACGTCTGCGAGTCCTCGATTGAGTGATTCAAGACTTTGCTGCAGTTCACTTTCCGACAGGCGAGACGCCTGCCATCGCTGGAAAAGGTCTTCGATGGCAATACCAGCCTCATCGATCCGGGAATGCTCCAGGACTAACTTTCGAAAGGCCTCAATATCGTCGAGTACTGTACTCATGATCTGGATTTTACAGTTTGTGCCCGCTCAAATCAAATTGAATGCCATCGCCCCACGGCATCCACCCAATCCCCGCGAGGTCGCGGGGTTGGCGGTGGGACTTAAGTTGTCAGTTGTCAGTTGTCAGTTGTCGGATGTCGTGGGGCGGGGTTGGTCTGCCATTGCGGGGCAAAGGACTCTTCCCGGCCGACCGGCACGTCTGCGACTGGACTTGCTGATTCCTGCCATACGCCCGCTGCTGGTAACAATTTCACCGCTGACTCAGCCGCGATCCTAAGCATGGCCCGAGCGTACAACGGCCTTGCTGCTCACCTTCCCCGACGCCAGCAGCCGC
>JBEAUF010000055.1:0-8667 GCA_041161565.1 Planctomycetota bacterium
CACCGAAGACCGCTTCTCGTTCCAATCGCACGCGCGTCTGATAAATCATTCGCCGCCATTCGGCGGGTCCCCAGGAGGAGCGGGGGAAGTAGTGTCGCACATTTTCCAGCTGGACTTCGAAGGCATTGAAGCCGGGGCCGTACATATCCGGGTTGAGTACTCCGGTGACGGAAAGAATGCAGTCGCGGATGGGCTCTGCCTCCAGTCGTCGGGGCGGGAATCGCCACCAGAGTTCCGTACCGGCATCGGCTTCGAGGGCGTCCGGTCGCGGTTCTCCGCTTTGCTGATAGGTCGCGGAGGTAAGGATCAGCCGCTGGATGTGTTTTATGGACCAGTTATTGCGGATGAGTTCCGCGGCGAGCCAGTCCAGCAGTTCGGGGTGCGTTGGTGGTGTGCCGGCGAGTCCAAAGTCACTGGGGGTAGCCACCAGTCCGCGGCCGAAGTGCCACTGCCAGAGGCGGTTGACAATCACGCGGGCGGTGAGAGGGTTGTCATTGGCGGCGACCCAGTTGGCAAATATGAGTCGGCGTTCCTGTTCCGTGGACTGATCGTTAAGCGGCAGCTGTGCAAGAAAGCTGATGCCATTGGGCGCAATCTGTTCCCGAGGTGCCCCGGGTTCCCCGCGAAAGAGGCGATAAGTTGGGCCGGGCTGTTGAAAGTTGCCGGCGTAGATGGTGGCACCGGATGTCAGCTGCACGCGGCGTTGTTCGGCGGCTCTGAGTTCTGCGTAGAGAGTGCGGGCGACACGCTGAGCCTCCTCCGGTCCTTTTGCAAAGTCGTATTCGGGCTCGGTGGTGGCGCCTCCGAATGGCTGACGGTCGGTGGATGATGCGATTGTTTTCCAGACGCCATCATCTCCGGCAGCTTCAATTCGGTATTTGACAGCAACGCGGTCTTTGAACTGACCATTGCGATCGCGCGCCCATTCGATGCGCTGAATGGGAGTGGTTTGCGGGAAGTTCAGCTGTACCCACCCGGTAGCCTGATCGGCGATCCAGCTGTGATCGTTGCCGTGCTGACCGTCATTGATGTGTTTGAGCTGATGGATGGCGTAGCCGGGAAGTGTTCCGGAGGCCTGAGTTGTGGTGCCGCGGGACGCGAGGGCGACATTGACAGAGCCACTGAAGACCTGCAGTTCGTCGATACAGGGTTGTCCGGAGTTGGTGGCTTCGATGGTGAGTCGCACGCTTCGGGCGAGGATTTCGGGGAAGTTTTCTTGATTGTATGTGGCGGTCACGGCAGGTCGCTGCGGGCTGGTGGATTTGAGCCATGGCTCGAGTTGTTTGCGGAGGCTGGTAATCTGGTCTGCGAGCGTGGCTGCTTCGACTTCGGCGGCGGGTGCTGGCGGCAGACGGCGTTCACCATGCTGTACGCCTGCAAACACCGCCTGCACGGCGTAATAGTCAGTCTGCCGGATGGGATCAAACTTGTGATTGTGGCAGCGGGCACAGCCGAGCGTCAGTCCGAGGAAGGCAGAGGCTGTTGTGCTCAGCATGTCATCCAGTTCATTCTGCCGCTGCATCAGCGTCAAGTTGATATCGGGACTCTTGACGATGTCCCAGGGGCCAGCGACGAGAAAGGCGGTGGCTTCGGGAACTCCCAGAGCGTCTCCGGCGATTTGTTCGCGGAGAAACTGGTTGTAAGGCTTGTCCTCATTGAACGCTCGGATCACGTAATCGCGGTAGGGCCAGGCGTTGGGACGTTCGCGGTTGGTTTCAAAGCCATTTGTTTCTGCAAAGCGGACGAGGTCCAGCCAGTGCTGGGCCCAGCGTTCGCCGTAGTGGGGACTGCTCAGCGCGGTCTCGACGAGACTCTCCCAGGCGCCGATGTCGCTCTGAGCGGCAAATTTCTGTATGGTGGCGGGGGCCGGGGGCAGGCCGTGCAGATCCAGCGACAGACGACGAAGGCGATCCACAGGAGCAGCCGGAGGATTTGGCTGCAGGTCGGCCTGCCGGAGCCGCTGCAGAATCCATGCATCGATGCCGTTGCGGATCCACGCAGAATCGAGCGCCGGTGGTGACTGGATGGAAATCGGCCGGAAGGCCCAGTGATCTGTGGCGGACAAGGCTTCGTCTGCGGGTTCCGTTTCGGCACCCGGCCAGACAGCGCCGCTGGCGATCCAGTGTTCAAGCAGCTGGATTTCGCGCGGCGTCAGTTTGTCGGCAGGTTCCGGCGGCATGCGTTTGCCGGCTTCTTCACCACGCACCAGACGCAGCAGGTGGCTGAGCTCCGGTTTGGCGGGAATGATGGCGGGCTCGCCGGAATCACCCCCTCGCAACAGGCTGGAACGGCGGTCCAGCCTGAGGCGTCCTTCCTGCGTGTCGGGGCCATGGCATTCGTAGCAGTGTCTGGCGAGCAGGGGCTGAATGTCGCGGGTGTAGTCCACGTCGTCAGCAAAAGCGGCAGGCATGGAGGAGGCCGCTGCAGTGCCGAGGAGCAGCAGGGAGGTCAGCAGGCTGGTGGGAGAGAGCATGGCAGGCAGCCCGATCAGGCAGGGAGGAATCGGAGTGGACACAGAATTCTGACGGGGGCGACGGGCCAAAGTCCAGCCCTCTCGGTGGTGCTTCAGTGAATTCAGATGGAACTTGCCCGATTTTGAAGTGAGACATTACAGTGGGGCGGAAATGTCAATGAAATTCCGGTTCGATTTCCTGCTTTCACACCAGAAAATCTGCAAATGTCTCAACAGGATTCTGCTGAATTGCACCGTCTGCCCCGTCGCGTCGTGGTCGCGATCTGTGGTGGCCTGGTGGCTGGGATGCCCGGCCGGTTGGTGGGTGACGAAGCGGCCCGGACTCCCGGAATTGTGCTCCGCCCGGACCCGTGGCCCTCCACCGTGACTCAGGTGCGGTATCAGTCTCGTGTGAAGGGAACGCTGTCCACTCCAACGGGCTCGGGCAAGCGGGACTTTTCGCTGGAGGCGCAGGGGGACTTTGAGTTTCTGCAGCGAGTGGCAGCTTTGCCTCCGGGGAGCACTGGTTATCTGCGAGCGTCACGGCGATTCACCAAAGCGGTTTCGCGAACCAGGGTCGGGGCCGATCACGAAACTTCCACGGACCTGCCTGAGGGGGCTCGGCGAGTGCTGGTGGGCAGCGACAGCAATCACCTCGTGCAGTTCAGTCCTGACGTCAGGCTGACTCGTCCGCAGCTGGACCTGCTGCAGTTTCCACTGGATCCTCTGGCGGTGGCTGGTCTGCTGCCCCCGCGAACGCTCGCAGACCGCAGTGAACGCTGGAACGCCGACAACCGCACTGCTGCTCTGCTCACAGGACTCGATGCGGTCATCAGTCAGACGACCGTATGCAGTTTGGAGGAATTGACGCAGGAACGTGCGGTGGTGAAATTTCGTTGTGAGGCGACGGGAGCAGTCAGCGGGTCAGCGTCTGCCGTGAAATGTTCCGGCACGCTGCTGCTGGATCGCAGGTCCGGCGAGCTGCGATCGCTGCGGGCGGTGCTCAGCGAGCAGCGCAGTCCGGGGCCGATCAGCCCGGGGTTGGATGTGAGCGGGGAGGTGTTGTGGAGTCAGGAGTCGGTGGCTGATGGTTCAGGAGCGGCGGGTTTGCCTCCGGATCTCCCCGAATCCGGCCCTGACGCCCGCCTGCTGCTGCTCACGCTGTCCACCCCCTGGCGGCTGCTGTTGATTCACGACCGTGACTGGCATGTCTTCCAGCAGACAGCGGAACTAATGCTGCTGCGGCGGGTCAGCAATGGTGCACTGATCGCGCAGTGCAACCTTTCGCGAGGTCCGCAGCTGGAACCGGGGAAGCATGCTTCGCAGGAAGAGTTCCTTGCCGATGTTGAGCGGCGGGTGCGGGAGCGATCCGGGGAGATTCGTTCGTCACAGGTGCGGGCCAATGTCAACGGCTGGAGGGTGCATCATGTGCGAGCGGTGGGGCGAGTTGCGGGGGCAGAGGGTGCCGGGGCCGCTGCTGCCTCGGGTAAATCACCAGCTGCGGCTGCCGCGCTGCGGACGGTGTTTTGGGATTACTACCTTTGCAGCGCTCAGTCCGGCGACCAGTATTCGCTGGTATTCTCGCATTTGGAGGAGGACTCGGCGGCGTTTGGAGATGCAGCCGAACGCATGCTGTCCACGCTGACTCTCAGAAATGCTCGCCCGCGCGTGCCGTTGCCAAAGTAAAACGCAGGGGAATCGGTGATCGCGCCGGGAAAACCGGCAGATTGTGTCCTGGAGGAGCTGGGCATCGGCAACCACGCTGAACGACTGCGGAAAATCATCGCAAAAACTTTTCCAAAGCCCGGGCCTAAAGTTCGGAGGCGACCTTGTCCAGTTTCCCCCGACTTGTCTACTATCTCCAGCGGGTGGCGCAGGCTGGCCTTTCCGCAATCGCAGGAACGCTGGTCATCAGACATCCATGCCGGAGTTCCGGCAGGCAAACGCAGAAGTCAAACAGCAGCAAGGATCACAGGGTATGTTCGGACTGAATCGGGCGATTCCAGCAGGCGTGCTGGCGGGATTGATGCTGCTGGGCGGTGCGTCCGGCAGCGTGACCGGTGCCGACAAGGTGGTGCTCACCGCCGACGACGGCAAGACTGCTGCGATGGTCGCGGCGATGGTTTCTTCCAGACACATCAACCATCCGCAGATCGACGACGCCCTGTCCGAAAAATTATTCAACCGTTACATCGAAGTCTGGGACCCGCAGAAGCTGTACTTCCTGCAGTCCGACGTCGACGAATTCGCTGCCAGTAAGCTCAGGCTGGACGATCAGATCCTCAAGGGTGACGTGCAGTTTGCCGGCGTCGTCTTCGAGCGGTTCCGTGAACGCATGACGGCTCGAGCGTCGACGATTGAGAGCATTGTGGATCTGGAGCATGATTTCTCGGTAGACGAACAGATTCCCCGTGACGCTGACGATCTCCCATGGGCCACAACTCAGGCTGAACTCGATGAGCGCTGGCGCAAACGCATTAAATTTGACCTGCTGATGCTCAAACTTGAAGATAAAGACCTCGCAGATGCCCGCAAACGGATCAAAACACGGTATCGCACGAATCAGGTGTTTATGGATCAGACCGAGGCCTATGAGGTGCTCGAGTTGTATCTGTCATCCATGACACACTGTCTTGACCCCCACTCCAGCTACATGTCTCCGCAGACGCTCAATGATTTCGAAACCACAATGAAGCTGCGACTGGAGGGTATCGGTGCCCGTCTGAAGTATGAAGACGGCTACACGGTGGTTGAAGAAGTGATCCAGGGAGGTGCGGCTGCGGCTGATAAACGTCTGATCAAGGGCGACCGCATTATCGGCGTATCTGCCGATGCCGTAAGTGAGTTTGTCGATGTTGTGGAAATGAAGCTCACCCGCGTGGTCGAGATGATTCGGGGCAAAAAAGGCACAAAAGTCCGCCTGCAGGTGCTCAAGGAAAGCGGCGGTATTGAGGAGTACGAGCTGACACGCACCGAAGTCAAGATCACAGAAGACGAGGTGAAGGGTAAAGTCATCAATTCAGCAGACTGGATTCCCGGGCAAACCACTCGCCTTGGCATTCTCCGGATTCCATCCTTCTATCGCGACTTCCAGGGTGCGAATGAGGGCGGGGACTTCAAGAGCACTTCCAGGGATGTCAAGGTGGTGCTGGAGGAGTTCCGTAAGGAGAATGTGGATGTCCTGATTGTTGACCTTCGCTGGAACGGCGGCGGCGCCCTGCAGGAAGCCATTGAAGTCTCCGGTTTGTTTATTCCAAAGGGGTCTGTTGTTCAGGTGAAGGAACCTGGTGACAGTGTTCAGACCTATGAAGATGAAGACCCGGACGTTTATTGGCGCCGGCCGATGGTGGTTGTCTGCAACCGTTTCTCAGCATCCGCTTCTGAGATTTTTGCCGGGGCAATCAAGGATTATCGTCGCGGTATCGTGGTGGGCGATCGCACCACCCACGGCAAGGGCACCGTGCAGAACGTGGTCCCGGTTGCCGGCCGCATGTCGCTGTTTGCCCCCGACAAAGGAGCACTCAAGCTGACTATCAGCAAGTTCTATCGTGTCAATGGCGACAGCACCCAGACGCGTGGCGTCACCTCTGACGTTGTCCTCCCCTCACTCCTCAACCATCGCGACGTGGGTGAAGAATCGATGGACAATGCTCTCGAATTCGATCGCATCACTCGTGCACCGTATAACCAGTACCCCAACGTTACCGACGCGATCGTTCAGTCTCTGCAGTCGAAGAGCGAGGAACGTGTGAAGGCTGATGAGGATTTCAGGCAGATCAACCGCATCATTGAACGCTACATTGAGCGCAAGAATGAGAAGCTGATCTCGCTGAACGAAAGTGTTCTGCGTGCTGAGGAGGAGGAGCTCAAGCAGGAGAAGAAGGAAGAGGAGGAGGCCATCAAGCAGACGACCGGTTCTGCCAATGAGGACATCTTCCCTAAGGACTTCTACAATAAGGAGCTCGTCAATATTTCGATCGACTACGTGCAGCTGCTTGGGAACCAGCAGGCTTCACGGTGATCCGTGCGAGTTCTCGGAGTGGAATGCCTGCGGGGTGGATGACCGGGGGACCGGTGTCCCCCGCAGGAAAACAGGGCACGCCGGACAGGGCCAGCCAGGACGGTTTGTTGGTCAGGTCTGGCTGCGGTAAAGGAACCTCGAGTGGCTTTTCCAAACCGTCAGCCGGCTTCCAGCCTGCACCTGCTGGATCGTCGCAATTTCCTCGGCAGCAGCCGAACGCTGCTCAGCGGCGCTGCTCTGGCGTCGCTCCTGTCGCGTGACGTCACGGCTGCAGAAGATCGTTCGGCGGCAGGAACAGTGAGTGGTAAATCGCCGTTTCGTCCGGAGATTCCGCCTGCTCGTCCGTTCTCCTCGCGTCCCCCCGCCTCTTTCGCAGCCGCCCGGCGGGTGCTGGTGATTTTCTGTTCTGGTGCCTGTAGTCAGCTCGATACCTTCGACTACAAGCCAGAGCTTTGGCGGCGGCACGGCGAGCCGATGCCTGGGGGCGAAAAGCTGGTGACTTTCCAGGGAGAGCAGGGCAATCTGACTCGCAGCCCCTGGAGCTTTCGGCCGCGTGGTGAATGCGGCAAGATGATTTCGGATCTGGTTCCCTGCATCGGGAATCTGGCCGATGACATCTGCTTTATGCATTCGATTAAAGGCAAAACGAATACGCACGGCCCGGGCGAGAATTACATGTCCACCGGCTTTACGCTGGACGGGTTCCCGAGCATTGGAGCGTGGACCACGTATGCTCTGGGCACCGAAAACGAAAGTCTGCCGGCCTACGTGGCCATCCCCGATCCTCGCGGGGTGCCGCAGAATTCCGTAAACAACTGGGGCCCCGGTTTTCTGCCGGCCGCCTTCCAGGGAACAGACTTCAACGCCGCACGACCAATTCGAAATCTCGCTCGCCCCGACAGCATTCCGCCCGCCCAGGATCGACGTACCCGCGACTTCCTGCAGCGGCTCAACGATCGACACCTCGAACGTTTCCCCGGTGATTCCGAACTGGCTGCTCGGATCGCCAGCTATGAGCTGGCTGCTCGGATGCAGCTGAGTATCCCGGAGGTGGCTGAAATCAGCGGTGAGTCGGCCACGACACTGCGGCTCTACGGAGCCGATGACTCTCAGAATACGCTCCGCGCTGACTACGCCAAAAACTGCATTCTCGCCCGCCGACTGCTGGAACAGGGGGTGCGATTTGTTCAGCTCTTCAACGGTGCATACCAGACTGGTGGCGAGGGAGTAAGCAACTGGGATGGTCACAAAGTCCTCCAGCAGCAGTACAGCGTCCATGGTCCGGTGCTTGATCAGCCCACTGCCGCACTGCTGGCAGACCTCAAACAACGCGGACTCCTGCAGGACACCCTTGTTGTCTGGTGCACGGAATTCGGGCGAATGCCCACATTCCAGAAAGGTGCCAGCGGCCGCGATCACAACCCGGAAGGTTTCACCTGTTGGCTGGCTGGTGCCGGTGTGAAGACGCCGTTCACATGGGGGGGGACAGACGAGTTTGGTTACCGGGCTGTGGAAAATGTGGTGACCGTGCACGATTTTCACGCCACCATCCTGCACCTGCTGGGGCTCGATCACGAGCGACTCACCTTTTACTACAACGGCCTCGAACGACGGCTCACCGATGTGGAGGGGCAGGTCGTGTCAGAGGTACTCAGGAGCTGACCGCCAGTTCCCGATACAGGTTGCACCATGCCTTGGTAATTCTTTCGGGTGCATAGTGTTCTGTAATGGTTTTCTGTGCTGCAGCTCCGAGTTGTTGACGAAGCGCGGAATCGTTCAGCACCCGCAGCAGTGTTTTCGCGAGTGCAGGACAGTTGCCAGGGGGAAAGCTCAGCCCGTTTTCAGTGGGACGAATGAGTTCCAGATTGGCGGGAATGCTGCTGACGACGCAGGGCAGCGCGGTCTGCATGGCTTCCATCAGGCTGTTGGACATGCCCTCAAACTCGCTGGGAAGTACAAAGGTGTCAAAAGCAGAGAGCAGCTGAGCAGCGTCCGACCGGTGCCCGGCAAAGGTCATTCGCGGGCGGCTGTCGAAGGTGCTGGCGAGGGCTTCGAGGGAGGTTCGGGAGGGTCCGTCGCCGATCAGCACCAGGTGAGCGTCGCTGCGTACCTGCTGCAGCAGCTGGAAGGCCCAGATCAGATCTCGCAGGCGCTTTTGCGGTGCAAGTCGGCCGACGAAGCCGATGACGGGGAC
>JBEAUF010000064.1:0-12374 GCA_041161565.1 Planctomycetota bacterium
CGACAGCACTACTGCAGCGGCAGATGATGTTGGTCGCACTCCGGCAACGACGACGGCAGGTCCTGCCGGTGGTCCGAAGGTGATTCGGCCGGGCAGTCCGGAAAACCGTTTCGTGGGTGCCGGGATTGTTCAACGGGCGCCGGGCACTGCCGCCACCTGGGTGCTGGCGGCGCCCTCCGGGAAAATCCTGGCCGATCTGAAGGTCTCCGGCCGGCTGCCTCTGGAACAGTTCGAGGGTCGTCAGGTTGGCGTCCAGGGAAGCCGCTGGTCGCAGAAGGAACGCCGGGACATCATCGAAGTGACCGCCGTGGAGCCGGTGCGATTGCAGCAGTAGCAGGAACGTTGCGGTCCGTCTCCGCCGTGATTTCTCGGGGTTCTGAAATCCGGACGAACCGCGAGATTGCAGGCTGTCTTCACAGAATTTAGGATCCGTGTGAATCCTTCCCACCTGCACATCGAGGAGCCCCCCGCATGGCCCGCGCATCTGTTCCCAGCCGCCGTCAGTTTCTGCAGCAGTCCGGTTCCATGCTGGCGGCTTCCATCGCTGCCCCGGCAGTGCTTTCCGCAGCCGTTCGTCACAAACAACTGCATGTGGCGGCAATTGGTGTCAACGGCATGGGCTGGGCCGATCTGTCGAACATCGGCAGTCATGCGGCAGTGAAATTTGTGGGCTTCTGCGATATTGACGCCAGCCGTTTTGACAAGGCAGATGCGGCGTATCCCGGTGTGCGACACTGGCAGGACTACCGCGAGCTGCTGGCGGACCTTGGCGGCGGACTGGACGCCGTAATTGTCTCCACCCCGGACCACATGCACGCTCCGGTTGCCATGGCCGCAATGCGAGCCGGCAAGCATGTGTATTGTCAGAAGCCCCTGACGCACACCGTCTGGGAAGCTCGCCAGCTGCGACTCCTTGCCGAGAAGTCCGGCGTGACGACTCAGATGGGCAATCAGATTCATTCAGCGGCAGAATATCGCCTGGGAGTGCGGCTGATTCGCGAAGGTGCGATCGGAAAGGTTCGCGAAGTACATTCGTGGGTGGGAGTGCAGGGGCGTCAATACTGCAACCGCACCGATCGTCCCGCCGCTGCTCCAGTGCCCGCGAGCGTGAACTGGGACCTGTGGCTCGGTGCGGCTCCGGAGCGACCGTTTGCTCCGGAAGTCTATCACCCGTTCAAGTGGCGAGACTGGCAGGATTTTGGTTCAGGCGCCCTTGGTGATTTCGGCTGCCATATTCTTGATCCGGTCTTCACAGCGCTCGGCATTCGTCACCCCCAGCGGATTCAGGCCACGAATGACGGAACCACCAGTGAAGTCTGGCCGGGGCCGGAGACGGTGGTGTTTGAGTTTCCCGGAACCGAGTTCACTGCGGGGACAATCACGGTCACATGGCGCGACGGCGGTCTGAAGCCTCCGAAGGAGCTGGCTGGTATGCCTGAGGGCCGGGAGTTGCCTGGTGGCGGTTCGCTGTTTATCGGTGAAGGCGGGACCATGGTGTTGCCGCATGTCGGCATGCCACAGCTCTACCCGATGGACAAATTCGCCAGCTTCGACATCCCCAAAGTGCAGGGAACCAGCCACTGGCATGACTGGGTGGATGCTGTGCTGGCCGGAAAGAAAACCACGGATGGCTTTGACTATGCCGGACCGCTCACGGAAACCGTGCAGCTGGGAAATGTGGCTGCAAGGCTCCCAGGCCAGTCGATTACGTGGGATGCCGCGGCCTTCCGCACCAACCTCGCTGCTGCCGATAAGCTGCTCACAAAATCCTATCGCAGCGGTTTCGAGGTGTCTGAAGCCTGACGGGTTGGCCGGGTCTCGAGCTCCGATGACAGCTGGCTCTGGCGCGAAATGCCCGAGCCGGTTCGGAGTCAGTTCGTGGGGCCTGGCGTTTTACCTGCGGAGCCGGTTCAGGGCCTGCTGCAGGGCACGGAGGAAAGCTTCCACGTCGTCTACGGTGTTGTAGGCACCGAAGCTGACCCGAGTGGTTGCGGAGACGTTGAGTGCAGTGTGCAGGGGCATGGTGCAGTGATGGCCATGCCGAGTAAAGACGTCGTGCTGGTCAAGAATTGCGGCGAGGTCTTCCGGGTGGACATTGTCGACGCGGAAGCTGATGATGCCCCCGCGGAATTCGGGCTTCGGTCCGAAGATCCGGATGCCCTCCATCTGTGACAGTCGAGCATACAGCATATTTGTTAGGTGCATTTCCCACGCGTGGATGTCTTCGAGCCCTGCAGCTTCGATCCAGCGAATTGCGGCTCCGAGGCCAATCACCTGCACGATGGGCATGGTGCCGGCTTCGAATCGCGCGGGTGGTGCGGACCAGGTGGATGTTTCGAGCTTCACCTGGGAGATCATGTGACCGCCAAAGTGCACCGGCTGCATTTCCTCCAGCCGTTCCGGGCGTCCGTAAAGTACGCCAACGCCCGTGGGACCGTAGACTTTGTGTCCGCTGAAGACCAGAAAGTCGATGTCATCCGCGATGACATTGGTGGGCAGGTGCGGCACGCTTTGAGCACCGTCGACGACGATGCAGGCTCCGACAGCGTGCGCGCGGCGAGCAAGTTCGCGGATGGGATTGATTGTGCCCAGCATATTCGACATGGCTGTGACCGCCACGACTCGTGTGCGTGGAGTGAATGCAGAGTCGAACTGGGCGGAGTCGAGTCGACCGTCGGGGGTCAGCGGAAGAAACCTGAGGACGGCGCCGGTGCGGAGGGCTGCCTGTTGCCAGGGTACAAAGTTGGCATGATGTTCCATGACGGTGGTGAGGATCTCATCGCCGGGCCGGAGTCTGGGGACAGCCCAGCCGGCAGCGATCATATTCAGGCCGATGGTTGTGCCCGGCGTGAAGACGATTGAGTCCGGGGAGGGGGCGTGCAGGAATCGGGCCACGTCTCCGCGAGCGCCTTCAAATGCTTCATCAATGCGGACGCCGAACTGGTATGTGCCGCGGTGAGCATTTGCGAAGTACTGCTCCTCGACGTCTCTTTGAGCATCGATGACCACGCGGGGTTTCTGGGCTGAGGCACCGCTGTCGAGGTAGACAGGGAAGCCGCCGGAGGGCAGGCGGCGATTGAGGACCGGAAACTGACTGCGGATCTTCAGAACATCGAAGGCCTCGCCTGGAACAGTGCGAGGGAGCAGAGGATGCTGGGGTTCCGGAACCGGAACGGCTCCGGGGAGTGGCAGTGGGACGGGAGTTGTCGCGGTACCCGCGAGGCGGCCGGCAAGCAGCTGAATTCGCTCGACCATGCCGCGCAGCCCATTGCGACGCTGCGGGGAAATGTGCTGCTGGAGGTTGAGCTGACGGAAGACGGCCTGAATGTCGTAGCGGAGGATTTCGGCAGCCGTGAGCCCATCATAGGCGGCCTGCAGGATGGCGATGAGTCCGCGGACGATTGTGGAATCGCTGTCAGCGAGAATTTCGAGCCGCGCGTCTGCGCCGCTCCCCTGAGCATTGGCGATCAGCCAAACCTGACTTTGACAGCCATGGACTCGATTGGCTTCGGTGCGCTGTTCAACCGGAAAGCCGGGCAGTTCATCACCCAGCTCAAGCAGAAACTGGGACTGATCCTCGCGGTCCAGATCCGCAAATTCCTCGAAGATTTCCGCCAGGGTTGCGGGCATGTTCAGAGTATTTCCAGAACGGGGCCGGCCGGGGAGCGAATGATTTCCTTAAACACCTGCATGGCAACGTTCTGGCAGACTTTTCGCAGGTGTTCACGGGAAGGGTTGTCTTCTGTGAGCAGCTGCATCATCCGGCCACGGTCGCCGAATTCGCGGATGCAGGCATTGAGCGGGATTTCGCCCAGGAAGGGCAGCTTGAGTTCCTGTGCGGCCTTTTGCACTCCGCCACGCCCGAACACATCACCCGTCATGTTCTCGACAAAACCCAGAATGGGAACATTGACTTTCTGATACATGTCCACGGCCTTGATCGCGTCCAGCAGAGCGACCTGCTGGGGTGTGCAAACGACAACGGCGCCAGCGAGTCCCACCTGTTGAGCAAGTGTGAGGCTGACATCGCCGGTTCCGGGAGGCAGGTCAATGATCAGGTAATCCAGTTCGCCCCAGTTGGTGTCCTTGAGGAACTGTGTGAGGGCCTTGTGGAGCATGGGGCCGCGCCAGACGACGGATTGTCCCTGGTCGATGAAGAAGCCCATGGACATGAGCTTCACGCCATCGGCATCGATGGGTTCGATCCGCATGACGCGGTTGCCCTGAGCATCGGTGAGCTCTTCAGCGGCGGGGCGGCCTTCGGCGTGCATGAGGTGCGGGATGCTGGGGCCATAAACGTCAGCGTCCATCAGTCCGACGCGACAGCCGAAGGAATGGAGACCGCAGGCGAGTCCGGCAGCGACGGTGCTCTTGCCAACGCCACCTTTACCACTGCCGACGGCGATGATGTTGTGAACGTTGAGTCCGATGCGGCCGCCGGTGTCCTTGCCGCGGACGGTGGAGAGGATTTCGATGCGCGGTTGAAGTTCGGGGGCTGCAAACTGGATCCGCTGACGAATGGCGGCTTCGAGTTGTTTGGTTTCGGGGTAGGCTGGTGTGGGGAGTTCGATGCGGACGCGGGCATCGGTGCCGTTTACAAATGTGTCACGAATCATCCGCAGGTCACCCAAAGGCCTTTGGGTGCAGGGTTCGACGACATTGGAGACGAGGATCTGCAGTTGTTCGGCGGTGGGCATGGGTGAAACTTTTGGGAAGGACCTGAGGGCACGGTTCGGTGTTCATGATCCTAGAAGGGAATCTTCAGGGATCAACCAAACGGAGGCCGCGTTGGTGCTGGAATTCGGGAAACCCGGGGCGAATTCCACAAATGAAACGACCCGCGGTTTGTGAGCCGCGGGTCGGGTGGAGTTCGTCTGCTTGCTGTGCCGGGAGATCTGTGTGCTGGTCAGCAAGTGGATCTGACGGAACGGCGGGGTCGCGACTAGTTCTTTTCCGGCAGGGCGAACGGGTCCTGAGCGACGGGTTTGGTGATGGCACCGGAGCGGATCAGTCGGACGGGCACGCGACGGGAAACGACAGCGCCGTTTTCGACGACCTGAACGCGTTTGAGGTTACGACGATAGACGCGTTTGGAGATACCGGTGGTTTTGCGACCGTTACCACCGAGGTATTTGGCTTTGCCGCGTTCGGTCTTTTTGTTGCCGCGGCCGGGTTTGAGATCGCCGTAGAGTTCAACCAGAGCGGCGCGTTTGATGCGTTTGTTCTTTTTCAGAGTGCTCATTGGGATGCGCTTTGATGGAAGAGAAATGCAGGGTCGGCGCAGAGAGAATTCACGTGATTCGGAAGAAAAGCACGGAAATCTGAGCCGAAATGCGAAAAACGCAGCGGAATTTTCAACGCGGCGGAATTTTTCGAGCGGGGCAGGGTAGCAGGTTTGGGCTGCAGGTTCAATTGCAAAAGTCGGTAAACGACGGGGATTTTCCGAGGTGGATAATGAAAATCAGGCTTCGACGGGTGTCGAAGCCTGAAGCGATTTTCCACGATTTCGCGGCGATTACTTCGCAGCTTCAGCGGTTCCGGGCAGCTCCAGAGCCTTGATCAGGTCGCCGAAGGTCTTGCCTTCAGTAGCGCTCTTGCCCTTTTCAGCCTTTTCAAATGCTTCCTTGATCTTGGCAACATCGGTTTCGTTTTTCTTGGCGAGTGCCTTGCCGAATTCCGCACCGAAGTTGTTGCGGATTTTCTTGTCCTTGTCGGGGTGGCAGGCAAGGCAGGTGAACTTGCCGTCGGTGCCGTGCTTCTTGGCCAGATCGGGGTAAAGCGCAGTCATTTCCTTGCAATAAGGCGGACGTGCAACTGCCTGTGAGCCGGTTGCGGCAAACAGACCAAACGCCACAGCGCCAGCCAGTGCGATACGAACTGCATTCTTCAACATGGTCATTCGAACCTCCGGGATCTTCAAAACTGTTTTCTGCCGTCACGAAGCCGTGAACTATTCGAGCAGACTGACGCAAAGTCAAACTGCAGACCCGATTCAGGCAACCCAAAGCCACCTGCCGGTGCCAGATATTCTGGGCGGTCTGCTGGTGCCGTGTCAATCGACGCCCGGTGACAGGAACTCTGAGCAG
Source organism: Planctomycetota bacterium (assembly GCA_041161565.1). Classification (GTDB taxonomy): domain Bacteria; phylum Planctomycetota; class Planctomycetia; order Planctomycetales; family Planctomycetaceae; genus SXXK01. Next base: position 6,087 of record JBEAUF010000064.1, read on the forward strand.
ATCAGTGGGAGGGCGGTGCAGTGTCCCCTGACGGTATTCCGGCTAACTCCGGAAAGTCCGGCAGATTCCGCCGAATACACCGCAAACCCGGCACGCAGACAGTCCTCAGGCACTTGCTCGGCGAGCCGGCAGGCCCGCCTGATCAAAGCGGAGCAATTCCAGTTGTTCCGCCAAATGCTGCATTGAAGCTGTCAAAGCCCGCTGACGTTCCTGCAAATCACCCAGTGTCCGGAAATTCTCCGCCAGCTGGCAGGTGAGCTCTTCCAGCCTGTCAGCGGAGGCCCGAGCTTTGATTGCCGGAGAACCGTCGGCCTCGGGGAGCCGCAGCATCTGCTCGCGGGATTCATCCCCGGCACCAGCGTGCAGAGCCGCCATAGTCGCCTGGACACTTCTGTAAACCGCGCGAAATCCGCCAATTTGCAGCACATCTCCGTCCGTCAGATCAGCACAGGAAACCTGCAGACCGCGAACGAGCAGCGGCGGACCGCCACACAACAAGGCAATCTGCGATCCCGAATCCTCCACTCGAATCATCGAATGCAGCGACGGAACACCTGCCTCTCCCAGACGCAAATCGCAGGAAGGGCCGCTGCCAATCAGGAACAGTCCCGGTGTCAGCGCTCGAACAGGAATCCTGCGGCCGTTGTCTGCCAGTTGCAGGCAGGCCACCGTATCCCCGGGAAGTATTGCAGTTAGATCTTTCAACGGTCTGCTCACTACGAAAACCGCTGCTGGCGAGCACCGGAAGAATCCGGGCACAAAACCCCCTGTCTGTGCAATCGGTAAGTTGAGCAGGGCTGCTGCAGAGAATCGGGGAAATTTCAGTTTTTTACTCAGGATCGCCGATTCTTTCCCGAAGACGCCCCCCAGCGCTGCAGGTAATTCTCCATATCCAGCTTCTTCAGGGTGTTGTCGGAGGTCATGTAGCGGATTTTGCCGAAGATCTTCCGCTCCGGCCCCCACGCGCGGTCATAGCGGCCGAAGACCCAGAAGATGCCCGAATAGGAATTCGGATCGCGGCCGTCCACCGCGTAGCGATTGTTCAGCTCAATCAATACCTGCAGGGCATCCTGTGGCGTGCGGGACCATTCCAGCACTTTTTTGCCCCACAGCATGCGGAGGTAGTTGTGCATGCGGCCTTCCTCAACGAGCTGTCGCTGGGCGGCATTCCAGACGCGATCGTGCGTGGCGGCTGACCTCAGCTGGTCGAGGGAATAAATGTGCGGACGCGGGTCCTGAAGATGTTCGTCCAGCGTTTGCTGAGCCCAGTCCGGGAGCGATTCCCAGCGATCGTAGCGGCGGACTTTTGAGCACATATTGAAGCCCAGCTCTCGCCAGGTGACAAGTTCATCCAGAAAAGACTCCGCCGGCTCAGACATTCCCCACCAGCCACTGCGGCCGCCTCGAGTTTGCTTCGGGTCGCCAAGAGCCTCGACCGTCCAGCCCTCCTGTGCCGCCAGAGACGAAAAGATCTGATGCACCGACACATGACCAAAATGCAGCCATGGTGACAGGCCACTGCCGCCGTCCGCATCCGGCTGATTCCGGTCCTCGCCGTATCGCGCCAGCTTCCGCCGCAGAAACTCCGCTAAACACCCGGCCCCCGCTGTCTCCCCGCCCTTCGCAATGCCCTCGCGTACCGTCTGGTCGATGGGCAGGCGATCCACAAGGTCCGGCTGACAGGCCAGCAATTCAGGTGGGGTGGGTGCCCAGCGGCCGGAAAACACCGCTGGAATTGCCGACAGCCGCGGGATCGAACGTTCGCCGAGCGGATTTTCCCGCGGAAAACACTGCAGATGGGGAGTCAATGACTTCTGTAGAAATCGCCGAAACGCGTAAGCCGTAGGAAAGACCTGGTCCGAGGCACGCATCGGCAACAGGCCGTTGGAGTCGACGGCCTCCAATAGAACTCCAAGTCGCCGTGCGACCGAACGGATCATCTGCGGCAGGAAAAAACAGGGATAGTCATCGGTGACAACCATCGCCGCCCGCGCTGCAACAGCCTCGATCAAACCCTGGCCCGCACCAAATTCCGGCTCCACCCACGGAACATAGGCATGGCCACTCGCGGCGGCGGTGGCCGCGTTATCTGCCATACCCCGGAGCACAAATGTGTGCAGACGTCGGCTGGCCCAGCGGTAGTCGCACCGCAGCGGTTCGAAGATCAGGAGCGGCAGATTGGTTGCCCGGCAGTATTCCAGAGCACGGTCGAGGGCAAAGTTCCAGCGGAGCCGTCGGGAGGCGGTCATCCAGTACAGAACGTATTCACCACCGGTGTTCACGGGACAATCGCTGAGCCGCTGGATGCGAACTTCGGGGACTCTGGCTGCCACGGCTTGCTCCCTACTGGCGTGAACGTTTTTGAAAAAAACGAAGTGAACGTTTGTTAAAACAGATGAACGTTATTTCGGGGTCCTGGAAACCCATCATTTTTGCAGTGGTTTGGGAAAAACAAGAAAATATGTTAACAGAAAAGTCGTTATTCGGTTGACGTGGAGTGAACGTTTCGGCATGATGAGGCCGAACGGTTTGAACGAAATGGACGATTTTGGAGGTGTCTGATGAGCGTGCTTGCAGGCAGCCGGAAAAGCAAGTCAGCCCCAAAAGCGAAAGCCGTTGCAAGACGAACATCTCGCAATACCGCTGCACACAAGGCTCTTGTGCAGCAGGTCGAAAGACTGCTGGCGACTGAGATCCGGTTTGTATACGCGGCCGAGTTCGAGCGACTGGAGAATGACGCACAACCAGTCACCGCTGCCCGACAATTGCTGGGCAGTCTGCGTGAGGCTGCAATCGCAGCCTCCAATGAACTGCCGGCTGAATCCAATGACCACGCCGGTCTGCAGACGTGGAATGCTGCGGATCCGCTGCTGACATTCGAGCAGGAGCAGGTGTTGTTCCGGGCTCTGAATCTGCTCCGGTACCGTGCAAACTGTCTGAGAAGTCGTCTGTCTCCGGATGCTCCTTCTGCGAAAACGGTGAAGAGCATCGAGGCGTTGCTGGAAATGGCTGAGGAGATTCGCGGGCAGCTGGTGCGTTCCAATCTGCGGCTGGTGTCATCAATCGCCCGCAGGTTTTCCGTCTCCCAGCAGGACGTGGATGAATTCAGTAGTGAAGGCAGCATGATCCTTCTGGGAGCCATCGACAGGTTCGATTACTCCAGAAAATTCCGCTTCAGCACCTACGCCACACATTCAATTCAGCGGCATTTCTTTCGTGCCTGGAAGGTGCGTCAGCGTCGTCGCCAGCGGTTTCCCTGTGCTTCGGCCGAGATTCTGGCTGAGGTCCCGGAGCAGACCGGCGAACTCCCGATTTGTGCCGACCCGCAGCAGGTCGTGCGTGATCTGCTCAGCCAGGCCGTGGAGATTCTTGACGGCCGCGAGTATCAGATTCTGCTGCAGCGATTTGGGCTGGAAGGCAGCAGCGGGGAATCGCAGACGCTGCGGGAAATTGCTGCTGACCTTGGCGTTTCCAAGGAGCGAGTTCGCCAGCTGCAGCTGAAGGCACTGGAAAAGCTCCGACCACTGCTCAACCCGGCTCTGTTCAACATTGATCTGGCCGTGGCGGAAGTTGCCGAGGACTGATACATCCCGCTGCTCGGTCGGTAAACTCGGATCTTCCCGGTTTTTTTGCCGTCTGCTGTTGAAAAAGCCCACTCGCCGCACCACGATGGACGGTGGTGCGGCTGATGGAGCAATCTGCGGCAGCAACGCGAGAGTGGCGAAACTGGCAGACGCGCTGGATTTAGGATCCTGTGCCTTAAACGGCGTGGGGGTTCAACTCCCCCCTCTCGCATTTCATTCGGCGTAGCCGTTTTGCTCGGGCAACCGTCGCGTCACCTCCGGTTTCTCTTCGGGCAATTCGGTCAGGGTGGCTTCGGTCAGCAGCAGGACACCGGCCACGGAAGCTGCATTTTCCAGTGCCAGCCGCACCACCTTGGTCGGATCTATAATTCCGGACTCCACCAGGTCGACCCAATGGCCTGTGGCCGCATCGAAGCCCATGGATCCTGTGGCTTCCCGCATTTTGTTCACGACGACTCCCGGGTCATGAGCTGAGTTTTCGGCGATTTGTCTGGCCGGTGCCTCCAGTGCCCGTCGCAGGATGCGAAGTCCGGTGAGTTCATCCCCTTCACAGGCTGTTTCTTCCTTTTCAACAGCCGCAATCGCTCGAATCAGGGTGAGGCCACCCCCGGGGACTATGCCTTCGGCCATGGCTGCGCGAGTGGCACTAATGGCATCGTCGAGTGCTTCCTTGCGATTTTTGAGTTCTGCTTCGGACAGGGCGCCGACTTTGAGCAGGGCAACGCCGCCTGCGAGTCTGGCGAGTCGTTCCTCAAGTTTTTCCCGGTCGTAGTCAGAGGTGGCAGTTTCGATTTGCCTTCGCAGTTCATCGCAGCGGCCGACGATTGCCGAGCGATCACCGGCTCCTCCGATGATGGTTGTTGTTTCGCGATCAATGACGATTTTCTTTGCACGTCCGAAATCCTCCGGCTGCAAATGCTCGAGACGCACTCCCAGTTCTTCGGCAAGAAATCTGCCGCCGGTAAGAATTGCGAGATCCTGCATGAGGGCCTTGCGGCGATCGCCATAGCCTGGGCTCTTAACAGCCGCGCATTTCAGAATCCCGCGGAGGCGGTTAACGACGAGCGTCGCGAGCGCCTCACCTTCGACATCTTCCGCAATCACCAGCACCGACTGCTGGCTTTGAACGAACTTCTCCAGAACCGGCAGCAAATCCTTGATGCTGGCGATTTTCTTCTCTGCGAGCAGTATTACGGCGTCTTCAAGGACGACCTGCATTTTTTCGGTATCGGTCACGAAGTAAGGCGACAGGAAACCCCGGTCGAACTGCATGCCCTCGACAATTTCGAGGGTGGTTTCGATGCCGCGGGCTTCTTCCACAGAGACGACGCCGTCACGGCCGACTTTTTCCATCGCGTCTGCCACGAGTTCTCCGAGGGCACAGTCGTTGTGGGCTGAAATGGCGGCGATCTGCGCCTTTTCGCGTCGTGACTGGACTGGTTTCGAGAGTGATCGAATGGCCTTCACTGCAGCACGGACGCCGCGGTCCAGTCCGCGGCGGAGTCCGGTACCGCTGGCGCCGGCCGCCAGATTGCGTACGGCATCAGCGTAGATTTCCTGAGCCAGCAGCGTAGCGGTGGTGGTACCGTCGCCGACGGCTTCACCCGTTTTTTCCGCGGCTTCGCGGAGCATCTGCACGCCAAGATTTTCCTCGGGGTCCGCCAGTTCCACTTCACGGGCGATTGTGACACCGTCGTTGCAGGCAAGCGGATGGCCGTATTTTTTCTGCAGCAGCACACACTTCGCCCTGGGGCCCAGCGTCACGCGGACGGCATCCGCCAGAGCGCGAGTGCCTCTCAGGATTTTCTCTCGTGCCTGTTCGCGAAACAGCAGGCGTTTCTCGGTCATGGATCGCTCCGGAAGTTCTGTGGATGTGGAATGAATGTCCGACATCATGTGTGGGGAGCGATCCATCGCTATCGCGGGATCCGCCATTTGTGAATGGAGACGCAACAGTCACCGGCCGGCCGGCCTGCGATCGCGTCCGGTACGCGGTTGATGTCAATCGGTCGGTAACATCCGTGGCACAAACCCAGCTGCGGTACCGACCGCTCAGTCAGGCCACCGTAAATAAGCGGACGGGCGGAAGCCCCCGGTTGCGATTTCGCACCTTGGTGCGCGCCCGTGCCCGCGGCGTCAGCAGTGCGTTGCCAGGGCACTTTACCCGCGGGCTGCCGCCCTGCGGCTCATACGTGTTTGGCATCGCGTTTGCCGAAATGATGAGCGGACGGGCGGAAGCCCCCGGTTGCGATTCGCACCCTGGTGCGCACCCCTGCCCGCGGCGTCAGCAGCACGTTGCCAGGGCTCTTTACCCGCAGGCTTCCGCCAGGCGGCTCATGCGTGTTTGGCATCGCGTTTGCCGAGATGATGAGCGGACGGGCGGAAGCCCCCGGTTGCGATTTCGCACCTTGGTGCGCACCCCTGCCCGCGGCGTCAGCAGGACGTTGCCAGGGCTCTTTACCCGCAGGCTGCCGCCAGGCGGCTCAGTGCGTTCTCACTTCTCACTTCTCACTTCTCACTTCTCACTTCTCACTTCTCACTTCTCACTTCTCACGCTCTCCACTCTCGCCAGCGCTCTATACCCGCGGGCTGCCGCCCTGCGGCTCAGGTGTGGCGGAAGCCCCCGGTTGTGATTCGGCACCCTGATACCCACGCGGCCCGCGGCGTTAGCAGCGCGGTGCCAGGGCTCTTTACCCGCGGGCTC
>JBEAUF010000071.1:0-4681 GCA_041161565.1 Planctomycetota bacterium
GAACAGGCGGGGGGGGCACGTCGACAGCAGACCTGCGGCGACGAATGAGCGGCCGAGCGGGGGTTTCAGATTTATTTTCCGGCTCGGTCATTGGGAATCCTGGCGAGGAATGGCGACAGCGCCCTCTGGGGAAATTATAACGCGGTTTTCAGCAAAAGGACAATTGATGTATGACGTGATTGGTGACATTCATGGCTGCGCGGACGAGCTCGTGCGGCTTCTGGAAGTGCTCGGATACCGTGAACTGGGCGGCGTTTATCGGCACCCCAGCCGCCAGGTGTTGTTCTGTGGCGACTTCATTGACCGCGGGCCACGGATCCGGGACGTCGTACGGATTTGTCGTGGAATGTGTGAGTCGGGGGCTGCCGTTGCGGTGCTGGGCAACCACGAACTGAACGCCCTGGCTTTCCATACGCCCCATCCGGCCGTTGAGGGAGAATGGCTGCGGCCGCGGACGGAACAGAACGTCCGTCAGCACCAGGCGACGCTGGATCAACTGGATGCCAGAGATCTGGCTGAGGCTCTGGATTGGTTCCGGGGCCTGCCTGCAAGTCTGGATCTGGGAAATCTGCGAGCGGTGCATGCCTGCTGGGATCCGGCAGACCTGCAGTTGATGTCTGAATACTCTGCTGCCGAAGGCTGGCTGAGCACTGAATATCTGCGGCGAGCGTTTGACACCCGCGATGCTCTGTTTTCAGCCGTGGAGCGCGTGTTGAAGGGGCCGGAGGTGCAGTTGCCCGGGGGAGTGCGGCTGCTTGATCGGGAGGGACATTCCCGAGGTCGAGCGCGGATTCGCTGGTATGAGGAACCGCTGGGACAGACTTGTGCCCAGTACCTGCTGCCGTCTGTGGAGCATCCCGAGCTGGGTACGGTGGGGGTACCATCCGGGGTTCGCCCCTGCCCTTACCCCGCAGATGCTCCGCCGCTGTTCTTCGGCCATTACTGGCTGGCCGATCGTCAGCCAGCACCTCTGGCGTCGAACCTTGCCTGTCTGGACTACAGTGTCGCTCGAGGCGGGTCGCTGGCTGCGTATCGGTTTACTGGTGAACGGGTGCTGCGTGCGGAGTCATTTGTGACGGTGTCCCGACGGGAGGGACTGGAGGGGCGGGGGTTGTCCAGCGAAGCAGCAGTGGGAGCATTACAAGATCACTGACGAGTCCGCCGATCATGGACAGGCTCAGGAGTGCTCCAAAGTAAACAAGCGGAATGAACTCAGAGGCCGTCAGGACCATAAAGCCTGCGACGAGTGCGATGTGTGCAAGTACGACCGCCTTGCCAACGCCGGCCTGTGCCTGTTCGAGCGCGGCGGAGAGTCCGACTTTGGGTAACGCGGCCTGAAATACGGCGATGTAGTGCACCGAACAGGTGAAGCCCATGGAAACACTGGCGATCATTGCCGTGCCGATGTTGACTGGTACCTGCAGGAGTCCCAGCAGGCCGGTAACGACCGCGATTGGGAAGACGTTGGGCACGAGGGAGATGAGTCCGATTTTCAGGCTGCGAAAGGCGGCAGCGGTGCAGAGCATGGTGCCGACTGAGGCCCAGAGGAAGCTGCGAAACTGATCGGCGAGCAGGCTGTCGATGATACGGGCCATCAGTACAAACAGGCCCGTGGCAGATTCTCGGGCTCGCCACTCATGGCCAGCAGGTTTTTCGGTACTGTCGAGGGAGGCGGTCCTGAGTTCCTCTTCGAGATCACGGAAATGGGCAGCAACGACAGCCCGGACTTTCTGGATTTGGTCCAGTTTGAGGTCGGTTGTCTGCTGTTCGGGTGAGCGGAGCACGATCCGCATGCGGTGATTGCGGGCGTTGTGGAAGCTGTTGACGAGGTCCGGCTGTCGGCGACGAATAAGTTCGAGACGTTTTACGGCCGTTCCCAGCCTTGGGGGAACATTGAGTGCGTCGCTGAGTGAAACGACTTCCAGCGGCAGCCCCTCAAGGGTCAGAGCACGAAGTTTTTCCGTGAGTTCATCGATGCGGTCGAGGAATAGTGGGGTGAGTGGCGACGGCACATCGAAGGACACGTCCCACGTGCCTGCGGGACCGAGCGTGGATTCGACAAACCGGAGTGCCCTCAGGACGGGTGAGGATTCGCGAAAGTTGCGGCTGAAGTCTGTCTCGACCTGCATCAGCAGCAATCCCGGCGTGGTAACGGCAAGAATCAGGCAGCAGACGAGCGTGGCACTGCGCGGACGCCTGTCGATGAAGCGTGCGATGCGGCAAAGGAAATTGTCGAGGTGATCTTCGAGTGCCAGTCGGCCGGGGACAGGGATGTTTCTGCCACCGGCCAGAGCGGCGGGCATGACGAGCAGCGTCAGCAGCAGCGTCATGAGTGTGCCGAGGGTCATCATGATGGCGAACGATCGCACGGGCACGATCTCGGAAACCAGGAGTGCTGCGAAACCCACGGCGATGGTGACAACGGTCCAGAAGACGGGATGCCAGAGTTCGCGAAGCGTTCGCTGGCAGGCATCGGCAGGCTTAAGTCCACTGCTGGCGCGGAGTTCACGGTAGTGCACGATGATATGGGTGCTGGTGCCGATGGCGATGATGGTGACCATGGAATTCAGCATGGAGCTGACCATGCTGAGCCTGGCTCCGGCAAGCACCAGTGCCGCACGAGTGCAGAGTACGGATCCAATAACAACCAGCAGCGGCGCAACCACCCACCGCGGGCTGCGAAAGATGAGCAGCAGCATCAGTGCAAGCACAGCAAGCGATGCGAGGTAAAGGGTTCGGCCATCGCGTTCGACAAGATCAAACATTTCCTGCACCTGCACCGGCTCACCAGCGACAAATGGATTGAGGCCCGATTCATGGGCTGCGTCACGGATGTGGCGAATGGCAGCAGCCCGTGAAATGCCCGAACGCGCGGCGGGCAGGAGTTGGAGGATGATGGCCGTGGTTTGCTGGTCCGGGCCAATCAGCAGGCCCTGAAAGATTTTGAGCATCGCAGTGCGGCTGTTGCGGCTGCGGAGCGACGAGTTGAGGAGCTTTGCGAGGTCGCGGGTACGCGGGCCATCAACGCCAGGGAGTGCCGAGAGGCGGGCGGACAGGCTACTGATGGCGGCAGCGGCGGCCGGGGTTAGTTCGTCATAGCCGCCATCAGGGTGCTTCTGCAGGAGTTCCGGTTGTTGCCAGGCGACGATGACAAACTCGTCACCCCCAAAATCCTCTCTGGTTCTCTGCAGCTGCAGGATGTCTGGGTGTTGTGGAGGAAAGAAGGACTCGATGGTTTGATCGAAGGCGAGCCGCCCGGAGATGGGGAAGGCAATGGCTGTGATCAGCAGGGCTGCGCCGAGCAACACGGTTTGCAGAGCAGCAGGGCGGGAGGGCAACATGAAATCAGTCGACCTGGGCTTCGGAAGACACATCGTGCCACTTCATGGCGTTGCGCATGGGTTCTATGCGGAGCACGATGCGGCCGTCCTGGAAGACACGGACGGTCCCGGTGGATTCAGATACTGCGATCGCGATCGCACCTGCCGCGCGGGAAATTTCGGCGGCAGCCCAGTGTCGGGAACCGAGTCCTTTGGAGAGGGTGAGTCCGTCAGCGGAGGCACGGAGGTGGCGGCCGGCGGCGATGGCAATCCCATCCGAGGAGATGACAAAAGCGCCGTCGATTTGGGCAAGTTCCTTGATGCTTTCACGCACACGAGGGTTGCGGATGGAGCGTTCGGAACGCGGGTAGCCTCGGAATGGGTCATGCACCTGTTCCGTGGACAGTTCCATCACCTTGCGGTGGTTTCCGACGACAAAGAGGGTTCCTACCGGCTTGCCTTCGCGGCCCTCACGGCCGATTTCGCAGGCGAGGTCAACGACGATGCGGAGTGTTTCGAGGGGAACCTTGGTCTCGAGTCGCTGGAGGTCACGGGAGGTGAGACGTGAGAGCTGCTCGGCGAGGTGCACGACGGTCGCTGTATCGCACACGTCCTTTTCAAAGGCGGAATAGACCACAACCGCTACGTCACCAGTTTGCAGCAGTTCGTCTGCGATGGCTTCGAGCAGTACCTGGGAGACCTGGAACTGGCGAGTCTGTGGTTCGTGCTGGATTGCGATGACATCAACATCATCGCGTTTGGCTGCTTCGAGCACATCCTTTTGATCGGAGGCCACAATGACTCTGAAGGAGGCATCGGCCGGGCGAAGTTTGGCGAAATCGAGCGGCTGCTCGGCGATGACCACGAGCGCGGCGGCATCGACATCCTGCGTCAGCCGGGCTGCAGCGAGGAGGAGTTTGTGGAAGTCCTTGGTGATTTCCTGTCGTGTCATGCCCGGAGTGTATGCCGGGGCGTGCCGAGGTCAACAGCACAATTCGCAGGATTTAGCGGGTTACAGCCGCACATGGGACTCGGGGGCGGGGTTGGAGATCCAGCGGAGTCGGTCGCGGGAGGCCGTTGAGGAGTTTTCGCGGCCTGCGGTTCCCGGGGCGACACCGCGGACAGCACCGGCGAGGCGTTTGGGGGCGGCGACTTCGGCCAGGCGGGAGGGTGTGAATTTCGGAGACCGGCGGGCCTGTGGGTTCGTGGTAGCCGGCTGGTCATCGGCAGGGGCCGGCGGCAGGAAGCTGTCGGCAGGCGGATTTGTTTCGTCCGCTGGTGTGGGGTTGACGCTGCCGGGATCGGACACCGGAGGTTTGTTGGAGATGGAGTCGTTCGTATCAAAGGGAGCAGGTTCAGCG
>JBEAUF010000080.1:0-29344 GCA_041161565.1 Planctomycetota bacterium
GGCTTCCGCCCTGCGGCTCAGTGCGCCTTTTTATTCCGCTCCTCCCCCCGATTTCCCAATTTCCATTTTCCCATCACGCCGAAACAGATTACCATGTCGCCTCTGCTCCCGGCTCCCCGCCCTTCTGCCTGACGTTAACTCCCTCCTTCCTGCACCACTCCCACCCACCGGAACCAGCCATGGCGCCGCAAACCTTCGCCTGCCGCATGCTGCTGTTCGCTGCCAGCCTGGCTTTGCCTGCTGCCTCCGCCTTCGCTCAGACGGTCTGTCTGCCGCTCCCGCGACTGCTCACCACCACCCCCATGGGTGGCCAGGTGGGGACTCAGTTCGACGTGACCATCACCGGGGAAAATCTTGACGACGGCGGAGAACTCGTGTTCTCGCATCCCGGGCTTTCGGCTTCCCCCAAACTCGATTCCGCCGGCAAACAGCTTCCCGGTCAGTTCACCGTTGCCATCGCTGCAGACTGTCCTCCCGGCTTATACGAAGCCCGGATTCTGGCCCGGCTCGGCATTTCCTCATCCCGAATCTTCTCAGTCGGCAATCTTCCTGAAGTCCTGCAGACTCCCGGCAATACGTCGTTGGCCGCCGCTCAGTCGCTCCCGGTGAACGTCGTCTGCAACTCGAAGATGTCAGCCCGCAGCATCGATCACTATGCTTTCGATGCCCAGGCCGGCCAGCGATATCTGGTGCATTGTGCCGCTCGCGGCATCGACTCCAAGCTCGAAGCCGTGCTGATCGTCGCTGATTCCGCCGGTCGCGATCTGCTGGTGGAACGCCGTGGCGGAGTGCTTGATTTCAGGGCCCCTGCGGATGGTCGTTACGTGATCAAGGTTCACGAACTGACCTACAAGGGCGGCGTTGACTACTTCTACCGGCTGACGCTGCAGCACGCCGCCGCCGACGCACCGCTGCCCATCTTCGCCTCCACCCAAACCGTCAGCTCCTTTTCATGGCCCCCGGCCGGACTGCCCGCCACCGCTCCGCTGGCCGAAGCCGAACCCAACAACTCGCCTGCTCAGGCCCAGCAGATCACTCTGCCATGCGACATTTCCGGTGCGTTCGCGGCTGCAGCGGATGTCGACGTCTTCGAATTCGACGCTCAGAAGGGCGATACGTGGTGGATCGAAGTGGCCTCAGAACGACTTGGACGCCCCACCGACCCCACTGCCGTCGTCCAGCAGCTCTCCCCCGCAGGTGCTCCGGAAGCCACCGTCGACCTGGTGGAGCTCACCGATATCCCCAGCCCGATGAAGCCTTCCAGCAACGGTTATGCGTACGACGGTCCTCCCTATGATGGCGGGTCCGCGGACTTCATCGGCCAGGTTCAGATTCGCGAGACTGGTCGTCATCGCCTGCTGCTGTCTGATCTCTTCGGCGGCACTCGCACCGATCCGCGCAACATCTATCGACTCGTGATCCGCCGTGCGGCCCCCGACTTTGCGCTCTGCGCGTGGGGCCTGCACATGGAACTTCGTAACGGGGATCGCAATGCCCTGTCCAAGCCGCTCGCGTTGCGCGGTGGTTCCACCGTCGCGCTGGAGGTGGTTGCGGTTCGACGCGACGGCTTCGACGGTCCCATTCAGCTCGCCATGGAAGGTCTGCCGGAAGGTGTTACGGCGACCGGGCTGATGATCCCTGCCGGGCAGAACCGCGGCATCGTGCTGCTTACGGCGGACCAGAACGCCCCGCGCGGGCTCGCATGGGCCAGCTTCACCGGCACGGCCGACATTGGCGGCACACCGGTCCTGCACCCCTGTCAGGTGGCCGCGATGGCATGGCCGATCGTGGATGCCTGGAGCGACATTCCCAGCCCGCGACTGGTTGCAGGCCTGCCTGTTTCCGTGAGTGGTTCTGAAGTGGCTCCGGTATCGATTGCTCCCCGTGATCAAACGCCGCTCGAAGTCATCGCCGGGCAAAAGTTGACGGTCCCGCTGGTGCTCACCCGACGCAGCGAATTCTCCGGTGGCATTCTGCAGCTCAAAACCTTCGGTCACGGTTTTCAGCAGCACCCGCAGTTTGATGTGTCACTCAACGCCGACACCGCCGAAGCGATCCTCGACACCGCTACGCTCAAAACACCACCCGGCGACTACCAGATCGCATTTTACGGCAGTGCCGTCGCCAAATACCGCTACAACCCCGACGCTGTGACCGCGGCTGAACAGGCTCTGCAACAGGCTCGCGAAGCCCTGCAGCAGGCTGACCTGCTGTTGCAGCAGGCCACCACCACTGCGGCGGCGGCCGCCGAAGATGCGAAGGCTGCCGCCACACAGCAGCTCGAGGCCGCCAAAGCACAGCAGGCCGCCGCCGCCGAAGCCGTCAAAGCAACCGAAGCAGCGCACAAAGCCGCTGTCGACCGGGCACAACCCCGCGATACTGTTGACATCGTCATCACCGAACCCATTTCCATCCGCGTTAAGCCGGCGGAGGCCCCATGAGCGATCCATTCTTTGCTGCCAATGTCTGCCCGGGTCCCTCCGGATTCGGCGTTTCCGCCCGCCGCGGGTTTCTGCGGATGGGTCTTGCAGGCTTCACCAGTCTCAGCCTTCCCGGACTGCTGAAGCTCCGCGCCGCAGCGGGCGCTTCCCACACCAGCAGTCGCCCGGCTGACTCCAATCGCACTGCGGTGATCATGGTCTGGAAACCGGGCGGTTGTTCACACATTGATACCTACGATCCCAAGCCCGATGCGGCCGCCGAATACCGCGGGCCGTTTTCGACCATCGATACAAAGATCCCCGGCATGCAGTTCACTGAACTGCTCCCGATGCAGGCCGCAATCGCCGACAAATTCACCGTGCTGCGCTCCATGCGGCAGAATGCGGCAGGACATCCCGCCGGTTCCATGCAGATGCTCTCCGGTGACCCCGACACCCGCGACAAACCCCGTCCGCGGCTTCCGGACTGGATGTCCGTCACCAATTATCTTCGCTCCAAACAGGCGCCCCGTACCAACCCGCTGCCGGCTTACGTCGGCATCAACCCACCGCTCGAATACAACGGTCCCGCTTATCTCGGCGACGCCTACTCACCGTTCACCGTGCACGGGGATCCTTCGGCACCGTCCTTCTCGGTTCCCAATATCGGGCTCACCGATGCCAACGAAGTCCGACGACTCAACCGTCGCACAACGCTGCGGCAGAACCTGGACACGCTGGAACGCGCTTTCGATCGCCAGGGTGAACTCGGAGCACTCGACGAATTCGAACAGCAGGCGCTCACGCTGCTCACCAACCCCGCCACAAAGGATGCCTTCGACCTGACTCGCGAAGACGACCGTACTCGCGACCGTTACGGCCGCAACACCTGGGGTCAACAGCTGCTGATGGCACGCCGGCTTATCGAGGCCGGCGTCGATGTGCTCACCACCAGCCTCAGCGGGCCACTCTGCGGCCGCGTTCAGAACTGGGACGACCATGCCGTGAATCATCACGTCTTCGAAGGCCTCCGCTTCCGCGCCCAGGCTTATGATCAGGCCGTTTCAGCATTGATCGAAGACATCTATGCGCGCGGACTTGATCAGCGAGTTCTGGTGGTGGTCACCGGCGAATTCGGGCGGACTCCAAAAATCAACTACGCCGCCAGCACCGGTGCCGGCAACGCATCCGCTCCCGCCGGCACTCAGCAACCCGGCCGCGACCACTGGCCACGTGCCTTCAGCAACATCTGGGCTGGTGGCGGTATCCGCACCGGCGGCTTCATCGGTGCCACCGACCGCCGCGGCGAAGATTCCATCGAACGCATCTGCAGCGCCGAAGACTTCCTCGCCACCATCTACCACCACCTGGGCATCGATGCTGCGAAGACCACGATTCAGGACTTCAATGGACGACCAACGCCCATCATTGATCGCGGTCGTCCGATTCCAGAGCTGATCCGGGCTGTGTGATTCAGCTTAGCCCTTCAGCACCTGGGCGATGGTTTCCTTCAGCACGTTGGCGCTCTGCAGCAGGGCCGTCTTTTCCTTCGACCACAGCTCCACTTCGATGTGGCTTTTCACACCTGAGCGGCCCATGACGGTGGGGATGGAGAAGCACACGTCGCGCACGCCGTAAGCGCCGCTCATCAGACTGCTCACCGGATGAATCCGGCGGTCGTCCAGTGCGATGCTGTGAATCACGTCGGCAATCGAAACGCCCACGGCAAAACCAGCGCCGCCTTTTTTGCGGATCACTTCCGCACCGCTGCCGCGAGTCTTCTTTTCGACTTCCGCGATGAGCGTTGGTGTCACGCCGGGGAATTTTTCCAGAGGCATGTTGGCAATCTGAGCCATTGACCAGACCGGGACCATGCTGTCGCCGTGCTCGCCAAAGATTGTGACGCTCACCTGAGTCGGCGGAACGTTCAGTCGCTGAGCCAGCATGCTGCGAAGTCGAGTCGTGTCGAGCACTGTGCCGAGGCCGATAACCTGGGTGGCCGGCAGCCCCAGCTCCTTCACGGCAAGATAGGTCAGCACGTCCACCGGGTTGGACACCACGAAGACAATTGCGTCCTTTTTGAGTCCGTGCTGCTTCACATCCGCCAGAATTGTGCGGAACAGAGCCACGTTGCGGTTGATCAGATCCAGACGGCTTTCGTCGGGCTTGCGTCGCAGACCCGCCGTGATCACCACCACGTCACTGTCCTTCACCGCTTCGGTGCCGGCCGCGGAAATTCGCTGCGGCGCCATCAGCGATGCACCGTGGAGCAGGTCCAGAGCCTGACCTTCACAGAGATCCTTATTCACGTCCACGAGCACAATCTCGCTGACGATCTTCCCGGCCTGCAGAGCAAACCCGGCACAGGATCCCACGAGCCCACCACCGCCAATAATACTGACTTTCATCGTCTCGGCCTTCCAAAAAGTTTCAGCTGTTGTCTGCCAGCCGCTGCCTGTTCCCTGTTCCCAGTGCCTCGTTCCTTGTTCCTCGTCCCTCGTCCCTGATTCCTCGTTCCCCTGCCCCTCTGCCCTAACCCCGTCCGAGTGCTGCGAGGACCTGTTTGGTGATCAGCTGCACGAGATCTTCGCTGACTTCGGGTGCCTGTTCGGCACAGGGAGCACCGCAGGGTTGCTGGAGATAACCGGGGTAATCCGGAGCCGGCTCGAAGGCACGCTGGACCGGCACGTTTTCCCGATAGCCATCACGGAAGGCACTGTTTCCGCAGAGATCACAGTTCTCGTTGTGGAACCGAGGATCGTCAAAGCCCCATTTCCGTTTGAGGTCCAGCAGCTCGCGGCTCTTTTCCTCGCTCAGATACATCGGCTGCCCAATTTGTTTCGCCAGCAGCAGGATGCGGCAGTAGGCGTCGAGGATTTCTGTTTTCCAGTAGGCGTCCTCAAGGTTCTTTCCGAAGGACACGGTGCCGTGGTTCTTCAGAATAATCGTGTTGGTGGCCTTGAGGAACGGCACGACGGTGTTGGCAAACCGCTGATCGCCCGGAGTCTCATAGGGTGCGATCGGCACTTCACCCATGAAGACTTCGACTTCCGGGAGAATGCATTGTGGAATTGGTTCACCGGCCACAGCGAATGCCGTGGCATGCGGCGGATGGCAGTGCACAACGGATTTGACATCCGGGCGATGCTTCATGATTGCCAGGTGCAGCAGCACTTCGCTGGTGCGTTTGCGTTTGCCGGCAATCTGGTTGCCTTCCATGTCCACCGCACAGATGTCGTCGGGCTTCATAAAGCCCTTGCAGATCATGGTGGGTGTGCAGAGCACTTCATTTTCGCCCACGCGAATGCTGATGTTGCCATCGTTCGCAGCCGCAAAGCCTTTGTTATAGACCCGGCGGCCGATCTCGCAGATCTCTTCCTTCAATGCCCGGTCGTTGATTCCGCTGTTCCATTTCGTAGTCATCTGTCAACCTGTTTCCTGGTGAAGGGTTCCACACTCACGGCATCCAGAATGGCCGCGTTGTAAGCATCAATGGGCTTTGTCTGCGGATGAAACGGCGCTGAGGCTTCAGCACTCTCCGTCACCGCCAGCAAGTCTCCGTTTCCTGCGCCAAATTCGTCATACACCACAACTGGCTCCGTTCGCCCTGTCGGGTCGCCGCTGAGCCCTGCATGCTGCAGCGGCACAGCCAGCTTCCAGGCAGCCCCGTTCAACGCAGGGTCCCACTTCGACAAGGTCACTCGGCCAATCACCTCCATGATTCTCATCGTTCCGCTCCTGCCTGAACTTCCACCCAGCCGGCTGGCTGCCGAACTGGTTGCTGGAGCTTTTCCAGCAGCCGAGTGAGCTGCAGCAGGCTCCAGCCGGACGACTGCAGACACACGGCGTGCGGCTGCATGCGTTCGAGTATTCGTTCCATTCCGGTGGCATGTTCAAGCACCGCGGCTCGCAGCGTGCCATTTCGGTTCAGCACGCAGGCCGCAATCGCCGGTTCACACCCCGCACAGACCACACGTCGTCTGGGCATCACTTCCAGTGCTGCCCGAGCTGCCGCGAATTCGTCTTTGGCTTCAAGGATTGTCCAGTTCAGAGCAGTTGCGGCAGAACGCGCTGTGGTTTCGCGACCGCAGACGATGAGCACTCCCGGAGTTGCTGCCGGGGTGGTCGCCGCAGCGGCCGTGGGCAGCGTCGCTACGGAACTTGCCAGCCGCACCTGGTGCCGTCGCACGTAGTCACGGCCGGAAGGAGTCAGTACGGCGCCGCGAACCAGGGAGACTGTTCGTCCCGCCGCTCCGGCCGCCTCCAGTACCGCCTCCGTTACCGCTCGTTCCGTAATCCGCAGGACTCCGTCCCCGGCCACCGAGCTGGCAGCCGCTGCCGCAGGAGCCGGGCCGGACTGAACTGCAGAGTCAGGACGCGAAGCCGCGACGGCTGGTGCTGGTGCAGCAGCCGGTCGGGCGTTTTGCCCCGACTGCAGCTCCCGCAGCACCTGCCGCACGATTTCTTCCACCCTGTCCGCACTCAGTGCCATATTCCCTGCCACTGCCCTTCCATCAAACCTGTCACAAATCTGTCACACAAATTCAAACTGCTGACCGCTTTCCGAACCGTTCCGTCAATTTCTTCCAAATCCCTTCAGAATCTTCCAAAATCCGTCATTCGGGTTGTCGGTCGAGGATTCCCTGGACGGAAAAGCGGATTGGAGTGTCCTTGCGGCCTGTGAGCTGCTGGATGTATTTGGTGTCGCTGGTGAAGAACACGTGATCTCCCTGGCGGGCTCCGAGCGGGTCAATGGCCAGCTGCGGAAACTCGTCGGGCTGATCACGAATATCCAGCGGTTGCAGCACGACGAGCTTCCAGCCTTTGAGTGAATCGTGCCGTACGGTGGCTGTTGCGTGTCCCAGAACCCGAGCTGTCTGCATGGCGGCTGCTCCTGCTGCCTCAACCTCAGATAATCCGCAGATCTTCCACCATGACACAGCGGCGCTGGCGAGTAAACGTCAGCGGGCTGGTGACTCCTTCACCGGTGGGAGTGGCGATGCTGAAGGACAGATAGCCTTCGCCGCCAAGGCCCAGTCCGGCCATGCAGGGACCATTTTTCACGAACAGAGTGGTGTTCATGACACGACCCATCTTCGTGATGGTGTGCACGTCGCGGGAGTGGATGATGGCTGTGTGGCCAAAGCCGTGTTCGTATTTGCGAGCGAGGCTGATGGCGTGATCGGTACAGTTGGCACGGATGAAGGGCACGAAGGGCATCATCTGTTCTTCGGTGACAAACGGGTTGTGTTCGTCGGTTTCACCGTAGAGGATCTGAGTATCCGCGGGGATGCTGAGTCCGATTTGGGAGGCCAGCCATGCGGCGTCGCGGCCGATGAAGTCGCGGTTGAGCACATGATGACCGCCCGGTTCCTTCGGGGGGCCAAAGGCGATGGCTGTGAAGGCGGCGGTTTGAGCAGCATTCAGGCGGAAGCCACCGTGTCGGGCAACTTCGTTCATCAGCTGGTCGAAGATTTCCTTCACGGCGAAGACTTCCTTCTCGCCGATGCACAGCAGGTTATTGTCGAAGGCAGCTCCGGCCACGATTGACTTTGCTGCATTCTCGAGGTCGGCGGTGGCATCGACGACGACCGGAGGATTACCGGGGCCTGCCACAATTGCTCGCTTGGGGCTGCGGAGTGCAGCGCGGGCCACAGCCGGACCGCCGGTGACCACCAGCAGTTTCACGCCGCGATGATCGAAGACCTGCTGAGCGGATTCAATGGTGGGCGTGCCGATGATGGTGACGAGATTTTCGAGGCCGGTGGCGGCGTGAATGGCCTTGTTGAATCTCCGCACACCTTCGGCTGCGATGCGAGCACCGCTGGGGTGTGGGTTGCAGACAATCGTGTTGCCGGCGGCCACCATATTCACAAAGTTGCCGGCCAGCGTTGGCAGGGAATGGGTGACCGGAGTGATCGCGCCGATGACGCCGAAGGGGGCGTATTCGGTGATTGTCAGACCGTTGGAGCCGCTGACCGCGTCGGTCCGCAGAAACTCCACACCCGGCACTGTCTTAATCGCCTTCAGCTTGGCGATTTTGTGCTCGAGTCGGCCGATTTTGGTTTCTTCAAATTCGAGCTTTCCCAGTTCTTCAGCCTGCTCGTCGCAGATCCGCTTGACGATGTCGATCGCCATGCGTCGCTGATCCATGGAAGCTCGGCTGAGCTGTTCGAAGCCGCGCTGGGCGGCGGCGACCGCGTCGTCCACCGAATCAAAAACGCCCCAGCGATTGGCGGCCGCGTTTGTTGTCCCGGCACCACCACGTCCGGCCAGCTGAGTCAGGACTTCCTGAACCACCTGACGAATTGTCTGTTCCGTTGCCTGCACCACGTTTTAGGTACTCACTCCTGCGGCTCTCCCTGGCCGGATGTCCCGCGCAGCTCCTGCTGCACTTGTGTTCAGATTCCGGCAACACCTGTTCGCCGGACGAAAGACTTACTGTTCACGGCACTACGTCAGACCACTGTCCTGCTGCCGCAGCTGCAGCCACGTTCGGAATCGCGCTGCTGTGGGAAACCGCAGCACCATCACCACCACCAAAAAACCGGCTGCTGCCAGCGAGTACTGACAGTGCTCCATCATTACAGCCATCAGATTGGAAATCGCCGCACCTTCCAGAATGGCCATCCCCATGAGCGTCTGCAGGAACCACGTCTGAGCGGGGCTTTCTGCAGGGAACAGCGGGGCGATCTGCGGAGGCATCACCCAGCTCACAATCACACACACAACTGCGCCCACCAATCCCATGATGCTGATCAGGCCCAGCTGATCCGTGAGCTTTCCCTGCTGAATGAACAGCATTACGCCGCCAAACAGCAGCACTCCGCTGATGAACGCCAGTGACACCACGCGACTTCTTTGCAGATTTCGCAGAGCTTCAGCTGAAAACTCACCGGAGTTGGGATCGAGCATCGCAGTCATATGGCATCACCTGCCCTGAACACCGTCTGCGACTTTACCTGCACCGAATCGACGATGCCGATAATCGCCGCATCAATCGGCAGTTCCTTTGTTCCGGGGGTAAAACGAGCACTGGAGCCCTGCACACACATCACAACCTGCCCTTCACCGGCCCCCACCGTATCCACCACCACGAACGATCGGCCGGTCCTTTTCAGGCTCGACTGATCCTTCTCATCCACCCGCAGCGGTTCGACCAGCAGGAGCTTCTGCCCGATGAGGGCATCGACTTTCTGGGTGGATACGAGGCTGCCGGTGATGGTTGCAAGAAACATAGCAGTGCACCCTGTGGAGAACGTGATGAATCAGAGCCGGCTGCGAATTGCCTCGGCCGTCTGTCGGGCAACCACCAGCTCTTCATTGGTGGGAACCGTCCAGATCTGCACGCGGCTGTGTTCGGCATTCAGGCGGGCCTCTCCCTTGACTCCCGCATTTCTGTCGGCACACAGTTCCATTCCAGCCCATTCCATGTCTCGGCAGACATTGCGCCGAATCCGTTCGCTGTTCTCGCCAATGCCGCCCGTAAACACCAGCACATCTGCTCCGCCCAGCAGAGCCATGTAGGCACCGACGTACGAGCGGATGGAGGCTTCGAAGAGTTTCAGGGCTTTTTCGGCTCGATCATGTCCTTTGGCTGCCGCTTCCTCGAGGTCCCGGCAGTCGCCGCTGAGTCCGCTGATGCCGAGCAGTCCGCCCTTTGAGGACATTTCTGCGAGCACCTGTTCAAACGTCATGCCTGTGGCCTTCATGACCACCGGGATGGCGTAGGCGTCAAAGTCACCAACGCGGTTGTTATTCGGCAGTCCTCCCTGAGGGCTCATGCCCATCGATGCTGCAATACTGGCTCCATGCCGAATCGCGCACACCGAAGCGCTGCCGCCCAGGTGACAGCTGATCACTTTCAGGTCGCTGCGTCCCAGCAGCTGAGCAATGCGGCCGGCAATGAAGCGGTGACTGGCGCCGTGAAATCCCCAGCGGCGGATTTCATGCTCCGTGTACCATTCATACGGCACCGCATACGCTCGATGCTCAAACGGAATCGTCTCGTGAAAGCCTGTTTCCAGAGCAGCCACGAGGGGGATCTGCGGAAAGGCCTGCTGCAGCTGTCGCATGGCCCGGACGTAGGGTGGGTTGTGGGCCGGAGCGATGTCGGAGAGCGATTCCATCTTCTGCAGCAGCGCTTCGTTCACAATTCGTGCGCCGCTGAGACTCCCTGCAAACACTGCTTTAAACCCAATCCCCCCCACCTCCTCAACGGAATGCAGGCACCCGCTGGCGGGGTCCGTGAGCTGTTGCAGGCAGATGCCCACCGCAGCCGCATGATTCGGAACTTCCTGTGAAAGCTCCGTTCGCCGACCACCAATTTCCACGAAACAGGCGCTCATCGCACCTGGCTGGCCAATGCGGTCGATACCCCCGCGGGCCAGCTGCGTTTCGTTCGACAAATCAAACAGCCGATATTTGAAACTGGTGGATCCCAGATTCGCCACAAGCACCTTCATCACAGACTCCTTCTGATTCTGACTGCCCGGTTGGTTACCGCCGTGAAAACTCAGAGCACCGATTCGAGGAGTGTGGCTTCCGGACGAGGAATCAGGTGTGCACACACCAGCTCGCCGGACTTCGTGGCGGCTGCTGCACCGGCATCCACCGCTGCTCGCACTGAACCCACATCACCCTTGATGATCGTGGTGATAAAGGCGGCGCCAATGTTGAGCTGCTTTACCAGCGTGACGTTGGCTGCCTTCAGCATTGCGTCGGCGGCTTCCACTGAGGCCACCAAACCCTTGGTCTCAATCATCCCAATTGCTTCACTCATGGTTCCGTTTTCCTCTCTGCAAATACCCGTTGATCTCAGGCCGCTCCACACGGCCTATGAAACTTTGCTGAGCCTTCGCTGTTCAGGTCAGCGGATTACTTCTTGACAGCGGCTGCTGTCTTTGGCTTCGGCAGCACTGCTGCCAGCTCTTCGTGCGGACGCGGAATGACTTCTGCGCTGGTTACCTGGCCCAGCCGCGATGCTGCGGCAGAACCGGCTTCCAGAGCAGCCTTCACGGCGGCGACGTCGCCCGAAATAAAGGCCGTCACAAAACCACTGCCAATCTTGTCCCATGACACCAGCTGCACATTGGCAGCCTTCAGCATGGAGTCGATGGCTTCGAGCATGCAGACGAAGCCTTTCGTTTCAATCATTCCCAGAGCTTCTCCGGATTTCGCCATGTCCTGTCTCTCCTCTCAGGCTGCATTCCCTCCGGGAATTCAGCCGGAAAATAAAAGTAACGGCCGTCCTTAGCCGTCGGGAATTTGAGCTTTCAGCTTGCAGTTGCCGATTGCCTTACGTTGAATTCAGACCAGTGACGAGGGGCTGCACGGCTCGGTTGCGCGAGCCGACAGCGGATATCAGTGCCTGCATTGGCAGGGTTCGGGTTTCACGAGTTCCACTTTGGAGGCTTTTTCGAGGTTCACAGCGTTGCCTTCGTCGGTGTCGAGGTGCACTTCGAGCTTGATGCCCTTGCCGGCACGGACGGCGAGGTCTTCGAGTACAGTGGTGCAGCCGGGCGATTCAATTCGCAGATGCACCATGTCCCCGTCCTTCACACCGTAATACTCCAGATCCTCCGGCCCCATGTGCACGTGTCGCATGGCGCGGATGACACCCTGCCGGAGCTCCACCACGCCGTGGGGGCCCATGAGCACACAGCCGGGAGTTCCCTTGACGTCACCGCTGATGCGGACCGGCAGGTCAATGCCCAGTGAAATGCCGTCGGTGAAGGCGAGCTCCACCTGGGAGTCGCTGCGGCACGGGCCCAGCACTCGCACGTTGGGCAGCATCCTGCGGCGAGGACCGACCACGGCTACTGTTTCCTTCGCGGCGTAGTAACCGTCCTGGTAGAGGTCTTTTTCCGGTGTGAGCTTCGCGCCGGGGCCAAACAGAATCTCTACATGTTCCTGCGTCAAATGCACGTGGCGGGCGGAGATGTTGACGACGAGCGGATTGCGTTTGGCGGTCGATTTCGCGGGCGCTGCCGAGGCTGCGGGGGCTTCACCAGCGGCAACCGGGTCGGCGCGGAGCACCGGGATGCCACCTGAACCTTCGGCGGCAGCCGCTTTGGCCGCTGCTGAAGATGAAGACCGCAGGGCGCGGGTGAGCACTTCGCGAACAACACGTTCGACCTCTGTAACATCCGGCGTGATTGTAGACATAACTTCACTCGTATTCGTTGATTGTTGAATGCCGATAACTGCTGGCAGACTGCTGACCGCTGAAAGCTACTCCTGCTCCACGACCACCTGAATTTCCACCGCCTGTTCCCTCAGAATTCTGCGCCATTCCCCGCTGATGGCATCGTCGGTGACAAGTTCATCGACTACCTGCAGCGGGCAGAGATGTGCGAGTGCACGCTGGCCGAATTTGCTGCTGTCGGCCACCAGAGTCACACGGTCCGCCGCTTCGATCATCTGCCGCTCTGTGTCCACCAGCAACGCGTTGCTGTTGAAGAGTCCCTCTTCGGTGATGCCGCCCGTACCCATTACAAGACGGTTCACGTGGAGTCTTCGCAGTGCCTGAATGGCCTGATCTCCCAGAGCCACGCCGGTGCGAGGATACACGTAGCCGCCGATAAAGATGAGTTCGATTTCCGGGCGGTTCATGAGCAGTGAAGCAATGGGCAGCGAATTGGTGACGACCTGCAGAGTCTTCCCGGTGAGTTGCCTGGCCACTTCCAATGTGGTGGTGCCACCATCCAGCAGTACCGTTTCGCCTTCGTTGATCATCCGGACCACACGGCGAGCGATCCGCTGCTTTTGTAACGTGGCCAGCTGCCGGCGGGCGTCGAAATCGGGCTGACTGTCCGTGAGGAAAACAGCACCGCCCCGCGTTCGCTGTATCTGACCGTTGGCGTCCAGAGCATCCAGGTCCCGACGCACTGTGGATTCGCTGATCCCCAATTCAACCACCAGCCGGTGCAGGGAGACAAAGCCCGCCTGCTCGGCCAGTTGGAGGATTTTGGAGCGTCGTTCATCCACGATCATCATGATTTCTGCCAGATTCGAGCATGATTGGTGACAGATTTTGGAAGCTTTTGAAGGGATTTGCAAGATTTAATGGAGGATTGGTGAAAGATTCTGAGTGATTCTTTCCCAAAATCCCAAAAACTCTCAAGTTCACCAGCCGGCAAACTCTAGCTCACCCAATGCCGCCTGTTTCAATTCGTCAACGTTTCTAAACTGCTTCCCGGTGAAGTTCGGCAGGGCGACGGCAGAACATGCGCAGCCGTTAGATTCGGCGTCGGATTTCGTGTCGGCATTCATTCCAGCCGCCGGACGGCAGTCCGCGGGTGAACGGCCCCTGCCAACGCTACCTGCGGCCGCTGAACCCTTACCGCGGTTCACCGATACAGAACAGGGAACCAACCGAGCGCACGAAGAGTTGTCCGCTGGCAACGGCGGGAGTCGTGTAGACCTCTTCACCAAGCTCGTTTCGGGCCAGCACATGGAAGCCGGGGCGGTTTTCGAAGATGGTGCAGCGCCCGGTATCCTCGAACATGTAGATTCGGCCCGCAGCTGCCACCGGGGAGCTGTAGGTGGACCCGAGTGCCCGCGCCGTGTGCAGAACTTCGCCGCTGATCGGTTCAATGCAGCTGTAGACGCCAAGATCATTCACCACGTGCAGGTAGTTCCCGACGAGCAGCGGGGACGGCACATAGGGCATGCCGCGTTCACTTCGCCAGGCGACGTGAGTCTCGGTCACATCTCCCGTTCCTCCAAGCCGCACGGCGAGCGACTTCTTGTCCGGTGATCCGGCGAAGCTGAAGACCATACCGTGCCCCACAGACGGCGTGCACACGAACTTTTCGCTGGGTCCACGAACGCTCCAGATGAGTTTCCCTGTGGCTGGTTCCAGGGCGGCCGTATGCTGGGAGCCGGTGAGGATCAGCAGGTCTCGGCCCTCGTGCTGCGTCAGCACGGGCGTGGAGAACGATCGCAGGTTGACTTCCGGCATGTATCTCCACAGCTCTGCTCCGGTCTGCCGATCCAGCATGGTCACGAAGGCAGTGCCATCCTGTTGCCCGTTGATAATGACTCCCGGACCATACAGAACGGGGGAGGCCGCGAAGCCGTGATTTGAATAGAAGGTTCCGGGTGACGTTTTCCAAAGGACGTTTCCCTTCAGATCGAGTGCGGCGGCCGTGAGTCCCACGTCATCCACAAACACCGCATACACCCGGGATCCATCGGCGGCAGGAGTGGACGAGGCGGTGGTGTTGTCCTTATGCATCTTTCCCGGTGCCCCCTGGTGGACCACTGTGTTCCACAGGATTTCGCCGCTGCCGCGGTTCAAACACAGCACTCGTCGGGCCGCGTCGTCTGCAGTGCCTGTGGTGACGAAGACACGGTCTCCAGCGACAATCGGCGAAGAGCGGCCGATTCCCGGGATGGCCGTCTTCCAGGCGATGCCCCTGTCCACACTCCATTCGAGGGGAGCCGTCTGTTCGAGACTGATTCCGTCACCTCTGGGACCGCGCCATGCGGGCCAGTCGTCGGCAGCCAGCGGGAGTCCGTTTGAATTTGCAGTCAGCAGGAACAGCAATGCAGTTCGAATCGTGCGCATTTCTGAATTCACCATCAAAGAAAAAGTCCAAACCTGCCTCAGCCCACACCCACAGTCAGCACCTGACTATTCGGCTCCGTCCAGCAGC
The DNA here is from genome assembly GCA_041161565.1 of Planctomycetota bacterium. Lineage (GTDB taxonomy): Bacteria > Planctomycetota > Planctomycetia > Planctomycetales > Planctomycetaceae > SXXK01. The sequence continues at coordinate 15,083 of JBEAUF010000080.1, forward strand.
ACCGCGGGCAGCGACAATTGCTGACCATTATCAAGGCTGTGCAGCTGCAGTCCCCCGGCGGCATCCGCTGCCAGCACATGGGAACCGTCCTGAGTCACTGCAAGACGCACAACTTCATCATTGAACTGTGCCAGCGCACGAACCTCGCCTGAGAACTGCACAACGGCCAGACTGCGGTCCGACGTCCCCACCACGACGCCACCAGATGGCAGAAACACGGCGTTCAGCAGCCGACCTTTGTCGGGGTTCAACACCAGCTTTTCAGATCCCTGATGCAATTCGCGGCTGCGAAGGCTGCCGTCCTGACTGGCGGAATACACTTCACTCGAATCCGCGGACCAGGCCAGAGCACTGATGGGGCCGGAATGTCCACGAAGCGACGCGAACTCACGACCGTTCCGCGCTTCACTCACAATCACGGCACCAAATCGATCACCGGATGCCAGCAGCAATCCATCCTCGCTGAAGGCCAGCTGCAGAATCCAGTCGGTGTGCCGCGTCATCTCCGCCGTGCGTTCGCCACTCACCGTGTCATAAATGTGAACCGTCCGCGATGGCCCGCCAACGGCCAGCAGACGTCCATCGGCCGACAAATCCACCGCCAGCACCACATCCGATTCCTCGCCACTGACAAACACCTGTTCACCGGTGAGCACATCAAAGCCGGCCGCCCGGCCACTCTCCGCGCCAATGCCACCGCCTGCGATCAACAGTGAGCCGTCAGCGGAAAAGGTCATTGCAAACACGTCACCCCACGGAAACGCAATCCGCTGCCGCAGTGACTGATCACTCCAGTCAAACACCAGAACTTCCCGATGACCAGGGACAGCCATCAGTGACGATGTTGGGCTGGCTGCCAGCGCCGTCACCGCTCGACGCTGCTGCCGCACAGGCTTCGCGAACACCGGCTTCCGCGGTTCGGCCATGGGCTTTTCCGCCGCAGGTAACGCCAATGCCGGGGTTGACTGTTTGAGCTTTGCTGCCAGTGCTGTGGCGTTTGGTCGCAACGGTCGAGCCGCGCGAACACGCGTCGTGTCCGCCTGGGATTCTGCTGCCCTGTCACGCACCTTTTCAGACATGCCACCAGCGATCCAGCGGGAGATCAGATCCAGCTCCCGCTGCGGAAGTTTGCTTCCGTTCGGTGGCATCTTCGGATCCTCAAGATGAGCCGGCAGCGTGTAAATCAGGCTCTGCTCCGGCTTTCCCGAAACCACCGCGGCTCCGGAAGTGGAACCGGCCTGAATCGCAGCCACTGTCGACAAATCCAGACCACCCCGCGCCTGCTCGCCGCGATGACACGCGAAACACCGCTTCTGAAACACACCACGAACTTCGTCCCACGTGACTTCAGAGGCCTCTGGCTGAGTTCCCTGTTGAGCCGCCGCGGAAGCAGAGACCGCCAGCAAGCCGCAGCACACTGCCAGAACAGCAAACAATCGCATCGCCACTCCCCGTCTCAGTGATTGAAAATAAACTCATTGGAATTCAGCAGTGCCCAGAACAGATCAGTCAACAGCTGCTGAGTTTCGGCCGGACTGCCCTCCAGACGCCTCCGCAGTTCAGCCGACTCCGCCGCCGTCGGTCGACGACTCAGACAGCGCTCATACAGCGCCGCCGCCACCTCCAGCGGATCCGCATGCCGGTCCAGCAGCCGCCTGACAACGCCACCGGACTCAATCCGCCCACCCGTTGATTCGCCATTGATCAGGTGCAGGGCCTGACTCAGTGTCGGGGACGTCTTCACTTCACACGAGCATGCGGTCGCGCGGGTTGAACGGCCAAAGGTGGTCAGAAAATAATTCGGCGACGGACCATCGGGAATCTGGATGGCTCGACTGCCCGGGGGAAGGCCCCGAAATTCCTCCGTTGTCTCCGTTACCTGGTTCAGGCAATCCAGCAGCACCTCAGCCCGCAGACGGCGCACCTTGCCATGAGAAAAATGCCGTTCGTCAAGGCGATTCGAATCATTCCGCTCAGTGGACAACTGATAGGTTCGCGACAGACAGATTTCACGCACCAGCGGACGAATGTCATAGCTGTCCTGCTCCAGCTTTTGCCCCAGATAACTCAGCAAGGCAGGGTTTGACGGCGGATTGCTGACACGCACATCATCCACAGGATCCACAATCCCGACACCAAGGAAATGCGACCAGACGACGTTGCCAAGGTTGCGTGCAAACGCCGGATTGGCCGGCGAAGCCAGCCACCGAGCCGCAATTTCACGGTAGTCTGCACCAGCCGGAATCTCTGCCCGACCAGCCCCCAGAAAGGCTGGCTGCACCGTGCGGTTATCCAGTGGATGTCGCAGTTCCCCCGACGCTGCATTGAAGACCATGATCTCACGAGGATCCGGAGCCTGCTTATAACCCACCTGGCTGAAAAAGGCCGCAAAGCCATAGTAGTCGTCCATGGTCCAGCGGTCGAAGGGATGATTGTGACACTGCGCACACTGAATCCGCGTCCCAAGAAATGACTGAGCCACGTTTTCAGCCAGCAGCTGAGGAGTGGTTTCGGTCTGATAGTAGCCAGCGGCCGGATTTTCAAAGGTGCCACCGGTTGCCGGCAGCAATTCCCGGACAATCTGGTCAATGGTCACTCCGGCATGCACACGTTCACGCAGCCAGCGGTCATACAGCAACAGCCCTTTCGGACTGACGCCGTTCGCCGATCGAATCTGCAGCAGCTCCGCCCACCGCATCACCCACAGATCCGTGAAGTCCGGACGCTGCATCAGCTGGTCAACCAGCGCCGCTCGCCGCTTCGGATTCGGATCACTCAAAAATGCCTCCCGCTCCTCTACTGACGGAAGCAGCCCGATGAGATCCAGATACACTCTGCGCAGAAAGGTTTCGTCGCTGCAGAGTTCAGATGGGAGCAGATGCAGAGCCTGCCAGCGGGCAAATACTTGGCGGTCAATTTCATTCACCGCCTGCAGTGGCGGAAACTGATATTCCGTCCCCGGACGTACAATCACTGCCGTACCCTGCGTAAACTGATCAAATCGCGCCATAATGAATGCCGAACCTCGGCCACTCGCCGTCACACCTCCTCCAGCCGTCACCGTTGCCGACGCTTCATTATTGCTCAGAAACACGCTGAGATCCGTCACGTCCCGATCTGTGCCATCGCTGAACGAGGCCACAACCAGCAGCTGCTGTGTCCCGCCTGGTCCGGCGAACACGGCCTCTTCCGGAAACACACGGATCCCCGTCGGCACCGGGGCCTCCGCAGCGTCGGCAGGAGCACCGTTCTCGATCCACGTCAAAAGTGTCCGCTCAAACTCCGTGCCCTCCTCAATACACTGGCCCCCGGTGTGGTTCACCTCGCCAAGCGCCTTGCGAATGAGCAAACTGTCAGCCGGCGAATCCGGGTTCACACGCCTGCCAGGGATCTCCCGGGTCAGCCTGTACTGGTCCCCGGCAGGATCATAACCAAACAGACTTAGCCGAAATCCATCCTTACCCGATGCTGACCCATGACACTTGCCGCTGTTGCAGCCGGCTTTGGTGAGCGTTGCGAGGACTTCACTGCGGAAATTCAGATCCGGCACCACCGCCGAATGCAGCACCTGCAGCGGAATCTCTGAAGTCAAACCCGCCGCCGCCACCCGAATTCGCCCGCTGCCGTCAGACTCCGGTCTCACAACGCCCGACTCAATCCGCACAAGTCCATCCACATCCACCGAAAACTCGGCAGCAGCCGTAATGTCAACCGTACTGCCGTCCGGATTCTGCTGCAGCACCAACAGCCGCTGCTGATCTCTCGCATCCGTCAGCGACACCGCTTCCGGATACACTCTGAGCCCCGCAACAGGCGGTTCATCGGCCATGACAGCGGGCATCAGCAACCCCGCTGCCGCTCCAGCAACCCAACTCCGCAATTCCCTCATCCACCGCATTGCTCGTCCCCCCTGTTCGTTGATCTGGCATCAGCAGCAGACTTCTCAGCAGCTGCCCCCTTCGTCGCCACTCCCGCGTCGCGCCGCAGCTTCTCCAGCCGACTCAGTGCACGCCCCGAGGCATCCAGCACAAGCCCGCCCGGCGATTCCACCTGCAGCACCGTTCCACCAGCAACCAGCCATGACGCCGGCTGCCCGTCAAGCACCCCCGAAACACGCACCTGAATGTCTGCAAATTCGCCCACAGGAGCCGTTGTCTCCGGAACAACCTCAAAGATCAGCTCAGGCTCACGCCCATCCCACTCGATTGCCTTCGAGCTGATGCGGTTGGGCAAACCTTCGATGGCCACGCTGAGTTTTTCAGGGAGACGACCATGCACAGTTGGACGAACAACAGCGCGAACGGCTCGCCCCTGCTCCGTAACAATGCGTGTGGCTTCCGCCGACACCGGAGAGGCAGCGATCGTCACCGGTACCAGCGATGTCGCCACCGCACTTCGCGCCAGCGGACGCTCACGCAAACGTTGCGCTCCCGGCTCCCGAGGCACACCCAGCGCCGCAGTATCCTGACCAGCCAGTGCAGGCCGGACCTCAGCACACAGGTGCCACGTTCGCGGCTCCGCCTGAGGCCATGCCCGCAGTACGTAATCTCCGGACTCGTCTGCGCCCCTGATCTCCAGCTTGTCCGGACCATCGACCCACGGTGGCAGAAATGGAAAGCTCACTTCCAGCGGACCTGTGAAGTCGCCCGTCCGCTGCACTCGCACCTTCAGAGTCAGTGTCCCATTCACCGCCAGCGGAATCTGCGGGGCTTCGAGCTCGACGCTGTATGGCACTGACTCCGTGACCGCCACAGCCAGCCGATCCACCTCCGCAGCATGGAATAACTGGTCGGCAGAAGCGGCCACCAGATCCACCCGCTGCAGAAAGCGACCACTCACCAGCTGATCTCCATGCTTCCCAGACGCTTCAATGTCCGCCAGTGTGCCGCCCAGCGGAGCGTCCGCAGCAGCCTGGATCACGATGGGAACCCAGAAACGATCCTCGGGAATCACAGGACCCTGCATCTCCACTCCAGCCGGCAACCCACTCGCCGCCAGCACCGCTGCTCCACTGAAACCCCTGCGCTGCACACCCAAAAAAGTAACTACCCGATTTCCCTGCGGCACTGACACCGCCTGACGCTCCTGTGACCGACGGTCAGGTCGCGATATAAACGCTGTGATCGATGGTCGAAAAACGGCAGCTTCAATCCGATAAAAACAGTCTTCCCCACCACGCCCTCGTTTTTCCCGAATCCGCACTTCGTAGATCCCATCGGCCGGAAGAAATGCATTCAACGCACTGTCGTGGCTCTCTTCATCGTCACTGGCCGCAATCAGCCTCCCAGCAGCGCTGCGGACCTCCAGCAGCGTATCCGCCGCACTTCCCATCCGAGCCGCCCAAACCTCGATCCGCACCCGCTCTCCCGCCGTGCCACGGAAACGCCAGCTGTCCGTCTCGTCTGCCGTTGACAGCCGTCCGTTATACGCCATCGGCAAGGCAACAGCCGTCGACGGATCGTCCACACCCTCTGTACGATTCACCCCCGAGAAGACCCGAAATGGTACGCCCACCGGCCCGGCCTCCCCAGCCCGCTCAGGGTACACCAGAATGGTCTGACCCCCGCGCCCCGGCAACTCCACTTCCTGGCGGAACTGACCTGCCGTCACGTCCTGCCACTCCACCTCCAGCCGAGTGCCGGCCTGACCGCCTGGAGGCCAGACCGTTGTCGGACGCGGGAAGTCTCCAATGTGCATCGCATAGCGACTGTCGTCATCTCCTTCAAAACTCGCCTCGTGAATCTCGACGATGTAATCGCCCTCCTCAGGAGCCGTGAAACTCAGCCACGGATCCTGACGCGTGAGCGACGTATCGTCGATCGACACCAGCCACGCCCCACTGTCGTCATACAAATTCACCACGGCATCAAACATTCCACCGCCAGCCCGCATCGCCTCCGCTTCCACACTCAGTCGCTGACCTTTCGCCAGCCACACCCGAAAACAGTCCGCGTCGGCTGCCGTCACCACTCCCACAACCGTGGAATTGAGCGGTACTGGCTGTGCGTTGGCCACCGTGTTGTTTTCCTCCTGCTCCACAACAACCGGTAATACCGTGAGCTGAAATGTGAGCAGCTCGGACAGACCTTCCGGAGATCGCAGACGCAACGCCTGGGGACCAGGTGGCAAACCGGCGTCAGCCGACAAAGTCACTTCAATCGCCGTGTCAGAACTCGCTCGCAGCGATTCACAGCGGACACCCGAGTTGTACAACAGCACTTCACTCACCCGCTGCAAACCAGAACCGGTGATGGTCAGCGTGAACGTTGTCCCACGCTGACCGGCCGCTGGCTGCAGACGCTCCATTGACGGCGGTCCCGCCTGCAACACCGGACAAAAGATCGCGACTGACAGCAGCAGCCACAGCACAGCTCGAATCATCAGATTGCCCCCTTTGACTTATCCCGGATCAGCACCGGCGAACTGAACGCCTTGCATCACCACGTGCCTCCACAGACAGCTCCAGCCCATTAAGCCAGCAATCCCGGCTCAACCTCGCCGTCCGTCACAATTCGCTGCGGACGATCGCCCGGCGACATCAGACTCTGGCTGGCGTCAATGCCCAGCAGGTGGTAGACCGTGGTGGCGTAGTTCTCGACGGACAGGGGGCGATCCGCAGCTTCAGCAGCCAGCCCGTCAGAAGCTCCAAACACGCTGCCCCGCTTCACACCGCCACCCGCCATCACAATGCTGAATACGCGTGGCCAGTGATCGCGGCCACCGCCGGCATTTACCTTCGGAGTGCGGCCGAATTCGCTGGTAATGAGTACCAGTGTGGAGTCCAGCATTCCACGCTGATCAAGGTCCGTGATCAGCCCCGCAAAACCTCGATCAAGGTCCGGCATCTGCGGCTCAATTCCACGGTAGTGATAGGAATGAGTGTCCCACGCTCCAAAAGTCACCGTGACGAACCGCACACCCGCTTCCACCAGCCGACGCGCAATCAGGAACCGCGCACCAGCAGCCGGACGAATGACTGGTCCGGCAGGCTTCATGCCGTAAAGTTCGCGAGTCGCTGCGGTCTCTCCTTCAAGGCTGAAAGCCGCCTTTGACTCTGGCGAATCCAGCAACGAATACGCGCGCTGATAAAACGAATCCATGGTCGTCACGGCATCGTCCTGAGCCTGGCGGCGGAAATGTTCGTCCACCAGCATCTTCCACGACTTCCGCTGCTCGAACCGAGAATTGTCAATGCCTGCGGGGTGATTCAGATCTCGCACCTGAAATCCCGTTCGCGCCGGGTCTGCGCCCAGCGCAAATGGACCGTGCGCGTTGCTCAAATAACCGCTCCCCAGAAACTGGCTGCCGGCGTTCGGCACAACCACGTAAGGCGGCATCGGCCCCCGCGGACCGAATTCATGCGACACCACACTTCCCAGACTCGGATACACCAGCGCAGGGCTTGGACGGTAGCCCGTGAACATGCTGTGTTCACCGCGCTGATGGTCAACCTCCGTGTGCGTCATGCTGCGTACCACGGTGAGCCGATCAGCGATGTCGGCCGTTCGCTGCATGTGTGAACTGAAGAAAACGCCAGGCATGCGAGTTGGGATGGCGTCAAGAATGCCACGATACTCCAGCGGCGCGTCCGGCTTCGGATCGAAGCTGTCCATATGCGCAAAGCCACCCTGCAGGTAGATGTGAATCACCGCACGCGCTTTCGCCTGCACCGGCGCCCGGTCCTCAGGTCCACGCACCGTCCCCGACGCCTGCAGCCGGAACAGCTGCCCCAGACTCAACCCCAGACCCGCCAGCCAGCCCGCATACAGAAACTCGCGGCGACGTGGCCGCTCAAAATGTGCCGGATCTCCCAACCATGTCCCCGCTGCCTGTCCTGACATCACCACTCTCCCGCTGCTGAAGAAGAAAAACCAAAACCCGCATCCAGTCAAACTATTTTGCTGTGGTCACCGCCGCACCAGCCGCCGCAACCACCGGCGCTACATACTCCACCACCAGCCGCGGCCTCTGCCTCACATCTGAAAACTCAGATGCATAAAAGTCCCAGCCGTTGCCGCCAGTATTCAGAAACACCCAGCCATGATTCGCCTCGCCGCCAGCCCAGAGCTGCACCGTGTCCGTCACGTCGAAAATAATCTCCGAGGAATTCGCGGCGATTTTGCCAAACGTAAACGCATCCTTGTGACGGCTGGCCTCCAGTCCGTCGGCAGACACACCGGCGACCAGACTGGACCACGTCGCTGATCGGTCAAAAGGAACCAGCATGCGGTGCAGGTTGACCGTGCTGCCCTGATCAAACGCACTCACCAGCAGCCGAGCCTTCACCACGGCGGCTCCTGGTGGCACCTGCCACGCCGCGGAACCGATGATGCCGTCGAACCGCAGCAAACACTGACTCTCACCCCCGTCGTTGTCCGCGTCGGTCGACGAGTTGGGGTTGCTTTCAAGAATGGTATGGGGTGCGAGGGCCCAGATCTCGGTGTCTATGGTCCCCGTATAGCCGTTCACAGCCTGTTGAAAGGACACCGTTCGCAGTTCAGCCGCATCCGATGGCTGCTGGGCACGGACTGACGGCATGCACGTGACCAGCAGCACTGTCAGGCCGCCGCAGAAAAAGAGCTTGAAGTTCATGTTGAGTATCCAGAGGGAAAAGACAGTCAGTGCGCAAAGAACGAAAGATGCCCCGGACAACTTCAACTCCCGCCGAAGTTGTCGGGGCGGCAACGCTGAACACATTTGTTTCTCGGCTGCTGCGCACCCTACTTCTGCAGCGCCTCAGACGCCTTCCTCGGGGCCTCCGCAGCCACCGGCGGTCGCAGACGTTCCGGTGTCTCCGGAATTTGATCCTGCAACCGGTTGATGCTGCCGGGTTGCTTTGTGAGCGTGAAGGCGTCGTACAGCTCACCCGTGGCCGTATAGGCTTCAAAGCCCAGCTCGTCACCGTTGACGTGAATGATCTGGTAAAGCTGAGTATCTTCGGCGTGTCGCTTCATAAAGGGATGGCGTTGCAGGTTGTACATCTTCGGTCCGCTCACACTCACCACATACACCGTTCCCGTAAACGTGTCGCGCACATTCTCGCCCGTCGGTGCATTCACGCTGCCTGCCGGTGTCTCCAACCCGGTACGGCCGTAGGTGTGATCGTGACCCTGCAGCACAAGGTCCACTCGATGCTTGTCCAGCACCGGCTTCCAGATCGCTCGCAGCTCGCGGTTGTCCCGATCCTTACCAGTTGAAAACATCGGATGATGAAACGAACAGATCACCCACTTCTCCCGATTCTCAGTCAGCACCCGATCAAGCCACTCAGCCTGTTCCTGCGGACGCTCATTACTGTTCAATGCCACGATCCGCACTCCCTGATAAACCAGCGTGTAGCAGGATTCCTCAAGACCGGCCGGGCCGTTCTCCGGCAGCGTGAACTGCGGACGCCAGTGACGCGACAGACTCCGAGTGCCGTCCGCCTGCTTCGCCTGCTCATGATTGCCCGCCACCGGAATGCTGGGGACCATGCCGTTCAGCCAGCCACCCGCACCGAACCATTCACCCCATTCCGAATCCACCTCAGCCGTATTGATCAGGTCGCCGGCATGCAGCATGAAAGCTGCCCGCGGTGCATCACGATAGGCCGACCGAATCACTCGCGACCACATTGAACGCACGTCGTTCTGTGCATCCCCGAAGTAGATGAAGGAAAAGGGCTCAGCACCCGCGGATGCCGTCCGAAACTGAAACCACTCGCTCCACCGCTCCCCGTCTCCCACGCGGTAGGCGTAGAGCGTCGCAGGTTTCAAACCCGTGAAGGTCACCGCATGACAATGCGCCGGCCCCGTCGGCGTCTCCTGCAACTCAGACTTCGCCTGAACCTGCTCCGCTGTGGCTGCCAGCGCAGGACCTGCGTCGGCAATGGTGATCTCAGCCCATCCCTGAGCGACTGCGGTGGAAGTCCGCCACGTCACCGATTGCGTCGTTGCGGGATCTCCGCTCCACGTCAGGATCACTCGGTCCGGATACAGCCCGGCCTTGTACAACTCCGCGGTCGACGGCTGCTGCGCGACCGTCGTGGCGACCGGCAGAAACACAAGCAGAAGTGGCAGTCGCAGTGCAGTGAATCGCCACAAACTATTGAAAACACCTGAAATCACAGCAGAACTCCTTAGTTGACTCAGAAATACAACTCGTTTTTTCTTGACTTTCCAAAGCTACGTGTCCTGGGCGACAGCCTGCACTGCACCGCCCGGTCAGCTTCTCCGCGGTCCTTCCGGGGTCAGGCCCGCGGATGGTGATGCAGCTGCAGGCTGTCTTTCCGGGAGAACGAATGCCTGCTCCTCCGTCGCTGCTGCGACCTTTGTCGTCCACGGCAGCCGGGGCAGTCTGACGTGCTGCTCCCATTCGTCTTTCGGAACCGTCCACGGACGATCCGGCAAGGGTTCAGTTAAGGGTTGAATCCATTCGCGACGGCGTGGCCAGAGCGGCTCAGCAGCCAGATTCACTTTGGGGTCGATCAACAGCTGCGGGCGACGGCCATTGAGTGAGCTCAGGGCCAGCACTCGCACGATGGGGCGGATGCCCTCACGCTGCTCATGCAGGTCCGCCAACGCTCGGCCCAGCTGCAGAATCATTTCGGGATCTGTGGCAAACCTCGCAGACTGCTCAGCATGCAGCAGACGACTGATGTCAGCAACCCACGTGTCACCCTTTGCAGGATCCGTGATGTAATAACGAAGTCCGGTGGACTTGCCCCGAAGCATCATTCGCCAGGCAAAGTAATGGCCGCGTTCTGTCCACCCAGCCACATCGCCGTAAACGAAACTCCTCAGCGGCCACAGACAGTGAAAGCAACAGTAAACCCAGATCAGGGTCGCAGGCAGTGGGTTCACCCGCACGACACTCGCTGGTGAGACCGCGGAAGCAGAAGATTCGATCGCCCGGTAACCCAGCCTGCCCAGCACCGGAACTGGCCAGTCAGCTGGCAGGAACACCGTGGACAGCGCGATCATGAACCATGGAAAAATGTGAATCGGAAACAGCCACGCGTTCGTCAGATGGAAGATCAGCAGCCACGCCCACGCCCAGCACCGAGAGCGACGCCAAAGCAGTCCGGGTACGATCAGCAGATCAAACAGCAGACCACCCCACGCCAGCACCAAGCCACCAATGACAGCGATCGAGTCGTCCGGGGACAGCCCGAATCGCTGCATCAGCAGAAACTGCATCGGACGCCCTGACAACCAGTCAAGGTCCAGCTTGGACACGCCACCATACATATAAGGCAACGCGACATGAAACTGCACCAGAAACAAAGTCCACCGCGGTACGTGGCCAAGACCTCCAACCACGCCACAACAGGCATCCACCGCCCGGAACCGCGCGAGCGGCAGGCAGAGTGACAGCCATGTCAGCAGCAGCAGCAGGTAATAATGATTCTGGTAGTTGGTGCGATCGATCAGAAAAAAATGAGTCACTCCAAACGCCAGCACCATGTTGCTGAATTGTGTCGCAGCTCCGCAGGCAAATGCCAGTCCCGCAACGGCCATCGCAGCAAACTGCAGCTGCATTCCGGAACCAGGCCACGGACGCACCCACCCAAAGCCCGGCCACGTAAAGTGGAAACTATCGGGATGACAGAGCAACTCAACGCGGCCAGCGATCAGGTAATGAACAGCCCAGAAAAAGCAGGTGAGCCCCAGCGATATTCGGAAGATCGCCAGACTGCCCGTCGACACCGGCTGCCTCAGCCATTCCGCGCCTGTCAAATTCGGATGCCCTGCCGATTTCATGGTCAGCTACTCCGGGTCAGAAAACGGATCCGGACTTGGCTGCAGGTTCCGCTTCTTCAGCGGCACCTGCACCTCAAACTCGTTCGCCTCCCCAGCTTTTACCTCGACTTCCATGAGTGGTGTGATGTCGTCGGAGTGACAGTTACAGGGATGGGCGGAATCGGGAACCGCCGTCACCGTGTGCTTCCCAACGACCGCCCCATCACCCTCGCCATAGGTCGACAACACAAACTTCCCATCCTTGTCAGCAAATGCGAAGCCAGGCTTGCCGACCTCCGCTGACTTCGAGCCCCCGGCTGCCTGCGGATTGAACTGAACCTTCGCAAACGGCACAGGCTGGCCCTCACAAAGAACCACGCCTGAAACCTCGGCAACCGGAAACTCCTTCAAACCGCCTGAACACCCAGTCAGCAGGGTGGCCATGAACAAGACACCGCGATGACGTCGCACGGCAAAAACTCCTGGATTAAGAATGAAAAGTCTCGGTACCAAAGCAGTGCTGCATCGGAATTCGCAGCCGACAGCACACATCAGACGATTAAAAATCGCCAATCACCATGCCGTCACGCTTGTCATGCAGGTGGTCGTATGTCACCACGTCAATGTTCTCAGTGATGAATCTGACCGAGCCGTCACCAAGACAGAACTGAGCACCGCCGACGTGGTAACTGAAGGCGTTGTCGTCATTCACCGCCAGTGCCATCCGCTGGTAGCCCACGCGTGCATTGATGGGGCTGCCCCAGCGACCGTTGATACGCACCGTCTCATCCTGACCATTCCCGTGAGAACCCATCCAGATGGGCCAGTCCTGAAGGAAGTGCGTGCCCGCGACCAGCGGAGTTGCCGCTCGCTGACTTGCAGACACCGTACTCTGCACGTAGCTCGATTCACCCAGCATGATCGTGTTGCTCAGACCGTCCGTCACATCACGAAACTTCACGCCACCACCTTCCCAGTTCTTGTGCATCATGCCGTAGTCGCCGGAATTCGAGCCACCGGCCGCCTTGTAATTGCTGGACGCGTATCCCGCCCGCTCAGGATTGCGGTGCGTCAACGCCTGACTGCCACCAGGAGCTCCGGGAATCAGCCAGGAAACTGGTGCAACCTGAGGCAGCGCCGATGAAGGACAAAGATATGCAGGAATGATTGTCTCACCACCCGGAATCACGGTGACACCCGCACCGTAATATCGCTCGCGGATCGCCTGCTGACCCATCACCCCCGGCTGACCCTGCGGATTGATTCGCTGATACAGATTCACCTGCTCGATGTACGGCAGAATGGACACCATCCAGCCGAATCCGTCGTCCTGCAGAGCACTCACGCCACCCGGACCGGCCCCCCACAAAGCGTGCGGCAGGACCCCAAACGTACCTTCATAGTTGTGCAACGCGAGCCCCATTTGTTTCAGATTGTTCTTGCACTGTGTCCTTCGCGCTGCTTCGCGCGCCTGCTGCACGGCCGGCAGCAGCAGCGACACCAGAATCGCGATAATTGCGATCACCACCAGCAGCTCAATCAGCGTGAAACCCCGTTTGCGATTTAACCGAACCATTTGGTCTTCTCTCCAAATCACTCACACAAAACTGCCAACGCCACTGGTCCGCATTCTGGTGAACGAATTGAAAAACCTGTGTGTGTTGTGTGAGGAAAGTGTGAGTGTCGGAAGTTGGAATTCGCTTTCAGGTGCTCGGACTCCGTCTGATCAGGCCGGCCTCGCCCACCCTCCTGCTGCTGTCACGTGAGCCGGGAAAGGTTGGTCAACCGGAAACGCAGCAGCAATCAAGGGGCTGGGGACGTATCGACGACGCAATCGATCGTGTCGCAACAATCCTGTGGCGTGCGGCCGATGTCAATCGGCCGGTGCGGCCCTGTCGCGCTCCAGCTGCCCTGGTGGTGCCAGGCTGCGATTAAGCCCCGGATGGGGCGGCATGAGCGACGGAGTGCGCGGCGCATGTTGCCCCATTCGGGGGTTGCGGCGGTGTTTGTACAGGAGTCCACGGGCTGACGCCCAATGGCGTTAAAGTTCTCTTCAACACCGCAACAAGGCGAGCGGGGGATGTCAATCCCCCGGTAACGGTCCGTAACCACGCGGGCAGCGCCGCAGCAGGAGCGCACCAGGGTGGTACCGGCCGATTGACATCGACCGCACGCCTTGCATGATCGGGTCGAGGCGTTTCAACGGAGAGCGAGTGCTCGTGTGCGCGTCTGCCTGCGGCGTGAGTAGTGCGTTGGCAGGACACTTTACCCGCGGGCTGCCGCCCTGCGGCTCATGTGTGGTGGCCGCCCAGGGGCCTTGGCTTTCTCTCAATCGCCGCAAAAACGTGGGAAAGGCGAGTGGGGGATGTCAATCCCCCGGTAACGGTCCGTAACCGCGCGGGCAGCGGCGCAGCAGGAGCAGACCAGTGTCTTACCGGCCGATTGACATCGACCGCACGCCTTGCATGATCGGGTCGAGGCGTTTCAACGGAGAGCGAGTCCTCCCAGGCATGCGAAACATCAGAAAGCCAATGCCATTGGG
>JBEAUF010000097.1:0-5504 GCA_041161565.1 Planctomycetota bacterium
GTACCGGGATACTGCAGACAAGGCTGCCGCAGGGCCAGATCCGTGCGTCCTTCCTGATATTTGCATCGCCGCCTCCTCCCGATTGACCGCCGGGGGGGCGCTAACGCCCCCACATCAGGCATGCGCCAGTGAAGCCTGGGGGCAGGGCACGAATTTGAAGAATCACTGACCTCGCGGCCCAAAAAGCTTGACAAGCGACATTGGCCGCATAGCTTCTGGATCTGACCCATGTCATCCGGATGTTCCGTGTTTACTCGGCAAATCCAGGTGCGTTGGTCGCTGGGGGGCAATCTGCGGGTTGGCTCGCTGGTGTCTGCGGGTTTGGATTTGTTCCTGATCCTCGTCGCTCCACCGATTGGTTTGTTCTCAGTGGCAGCGCCGATGACGGAGGATTTCAATGGGCAAGCGAGGATACCGTCAGGGGGTTCGGGGCGGGTGCAGCAACATTCAGGCTGATAAAAGTAAATCGGGCGTTGACTGAACTGTGTATCAATGTTTGTTCTTCCACTGCAGTCGCTGAAGGCGTGGCGTGGCCGGGAGTTGTTTCGGGTGGATGGTCGAGTTGCTGTCGTCGCCAGTTGAAGAGGGGAGAACGTTCGTGGGAGCCGCGCGTTGATGATTGCTCCTTGACGGTGTGAGGTCGCTTTGCGGTTCTTAATGGCCTGTCAGCAGCGGCTTAAACAACGTCGGAAGGCGGCTCTTCTGGTGTTTTTGCGTTTTCGCCTCTCCGGGGAACGTTCTGTTGGGGCCGAGTTGAATCACGAGGAGTTGCGAGTGGCACGCGGGCGGGTATCGGGTATTGGTCTTTTGTTGCTGCTGCCATTCGTTGCGACTGGTGGTGGTTTACTGGCGGATTTGGTGTTGCCACAGCACTGGCTGCAGTTCGGATTGATTGTGGGTTGCCTCATCTGGCTGCTGCGGTCACTCCGGCGGCATGCCATTGCCTGGGACAGCGGCACGATCCTGCTGCTGCTGGCCAGTATTTCGCTGCTGTTGACGGCGTTCTTCAGAGATTCAGTCTGGTTTGCGAAAGTATCATTCTGCTTTGCAGCGTCGCTGGCTGCAGGTTCGCTGCCGCAACCGTCTCGCGCAAAGCTGCTGCTGTTACTGCTGGTCGCTTTTGCCGGGCTGCCTCCTGTGTTCGCCGGGCCGATCGATGGGTTTGTTTCTGAACGTCTGGCTCTGCATATGAGCACTCTGTTCAGCTTGCTGGGGGCCTGGAATTACCGCAGCGGTGGTGTGCTGACGACGGAGCAGGGGGTGGTGGATATCGGGGCTCTGCTGGCTTCACCAACCGGATTTTCCGGGCTGCTGGCAATCGTCGCGTGCTGGATGCTGCTGCGTCAGTGGTCAGTCATCCAAAGTCTGCTGTTGTCGGCGTTTGCGATGCCGGTGGCGTTACTTAATTTTGTCTGCTCGTGTCTGACAGCCCTCCTGGTCTCCGGAAGTATGTTGGACCGCGTACCAATCGGGCTGTGGTCTGCCCTGCTGACTCTTCCTGCCCTGCTGTTCCTGTATTCCGCACTCGAGCTGATTGCATTCCTGACCAGTGCCATTCTTTTGTCGAACACCAAAGGGGCTTTTGAGGCTCGGCAGAATCCGCTCAATCGTCTCTGGGATCGGTTGATCAGCGGCAGACCGTTTGATGTGGTAGGGCCAATTCGTCTGCTGGTTCCAAACAGCTGGCGTCTGTCAGGGGAAGTGCGTCCGTTGGGATTTTTCATGGACTGGCTGGGCTCCCGTCGGCTGCGGCAGTTGCCCGGTGCAATTCCGGCACTGGCCCTTGCCGTCTGCATACCACTGGCCGATTCCCTGTTGCTGACCCGCCTTCCTCAGATTTTCACCATGTACGAACAGCAGCTGCTGCGAGCGAGGGAAGAGCACAACGTCGAACGTTCGGAACTTCTGCTGCGTGGTCTTGTTGGTCAGAGGCCCCGTGATCTGCAACGCCGACTGCAACTGGCAGATTTTCTATGGAATCAGCGTTCGCCTGAGGCCGGCTGGGCCGAGTACTCGAGTCTTGCTTTGCTTGATGGTACGGGTGCGGCAGAGGCACATCTCTGGGTTGCCCGAAACGCGATGTCGCCATCCCCTTTCCGGACGCTGCCTGATAAGGAGTTGATCAAACACCTTCAACGGGCCTTACAAATCGGTGGCAGCAATGGAGAAGCACATTCGCTGCTGGCGAGTCTGTATCTGAAGGTTGGCGAAATAACGCTCGCAGAAGACCAGTTGCGGAAGGCTGCCATCAAGGATCCCCGGTACTTTGAAGATCTGCTTATTTTCTGCCAGAGTCGTGGACGTCCGCTGCCTGCCGGGCAGATTGAACAGGTGCTGCGGGACTTGTTTCAGAAACTGCAAACGCAGCCGGATGCTGAAGCTCTTCGTATCCGGCTGGCACGTCTGCTGGTGCTCACGAATCGGATTGCAGATGCTGAAAAACTGATTGCAGACGGTCGGCAGCGAATGGATTCCGTTCCTCTGCGGACATTGGCGGCAGAACTGCGACTGCTTCCAGTCGAGATCAATTTTTTCGGCTCCGCGTTGCCTGGCACGGTGATCGCCGGGGACGACAGCCTGGTGAGGGTTCGTGAGTCGCTGAAGCTGGATCCGGCCAGCGAGATGGCTCCACTGCTGGCCGCTCTGCTGCACCTTGAATGGGCTCGATTCGATGGCCATGCAGACGCCGCACTGCAGTACTGGCAATCGAAAGTGCGGCAGTCGGAGGATCCATTGGCGCTGAGAAGTCTTGCCCGGCTGACTTTTGCCTGCGGTCGCCCTGCAGAAGCACTGGACATCTTTGCCCGGCTGCCGCAGCGGCGTCCTGAAGACGCAGTCATTCTCGTGACTGCCTTAATGCGGGCAGGGCGAAAGTCAGATGCCGCAGCGGAAGCGAAGTCTTCTGCTCTGCCGCTGCTGTCGGCCGGGACGGTCGCTGGGCGAGTGTCAGCTGCTGATCTGTTCAGTCGGGCTGGGGAGTTCAGGGAGGCAGAGCAGTGTTTGCAGGAGGTGACAGCTACAGATGCTGAAAACCGTCTGCTGCTCTCCGGACGTGCTCGTTTAGCACTGGATGAGCTGGATTCGCTGCTGGGTTACCCCGGGGCTTTTCGAGCTGGTGAAGGTGTCTGGACGCCGCAGGTTCCGGATGGTGCGGACGAGCGAGTTCTGAGGCTGATCGAAATCAGTCTGCTTTCTTCTGACCTGTACGCACGACTTGCGGATCGTCTGTATCTGTTGACGCTGCAGGGGGGCCGGCTGGGGCCGTTGGCAGAAGATGCGTTGCGCAGGTGTAGTGCAGGCGGAGGGGACGTTGCTGGCATCCTGTCTGCAATCGGAAGTCGTGCATTGCAGCGGGAGCACTTTGAATCGGCCATACGCTGGCTGCGACTGGCTCAGACGCTGGCGAAGACGCAGAACCCGGTTCTGCAGAACAATCTGGCAGTTGCAATCGTCCGCGGGGGGCCTCATGCGAGTTTTGAAGAGGCTCTGACGCTGGCCGATTCTGCGGTTCAGGCACTACCCGGAAATCACATGGTTCTGGCGACTCGCGGTGAGGTCTATCTGGCTCTCAACGACCCGAAAAGGGCTCGGGAAGACCTTGATGCTGCGCTGCAACTGCGTCCGGACTACTCCGAAACTCTGCGGCTGCTGGCACGAACGGCCGATTTGCAGGGGCATGTCGAGGAGGCGGAGGCTTTTCGCCGACGGGCTGATGAACTGCGGCCCAGCAATCCCTGATTCAGTGGCCTCGACGGGCTGCTTAAAGGCTCCTCGCCGGTCAGGCTCAGCCCCCGTTGCTGCGGTCTGCGTTCGGCGTTTGCGAGTCGAAGAAGCACTGCAGACTCGCTTTCTTGTGGTCTTCCGTGACGACATTGACCATGCCGCGATCGATGCCGCCTGCCACTGCCATCTGATCGTGCCCGTTGCGGAACCCCTGTTCGCGCGCTGGCTGGCTGGCTGGCGCCGCGATGTCCCGAGCTGTGACACGCTGCGCTCCGGGCACTCGACCCGCCGCGGCGTCGTCGTTGACGTGTTCATCTGAACCTGTCGGGCCAATCCCGGAATTCGCCGGTACCTCTGAAGGTTCCGCATCGGGGAGTTTGCCGGCACACGAATCATTACTGTCATTTTCGTGCGTAAAAACCAACCCTGCGGTTCCTCTTTGTCTTATTTATTCATCCTGTTTTATCTAATTTGTCAGTTTTGGGTTGGTTTTTGTTTGCCTAAAGTTCCGTTCCTTCTTGTTTTGACGATCGGTTGCAGAATGGAACACAGTTTCCCTGCATTCCTCAGCGTGTGAACATCTGTGCATGTTTTTCGCTCGCGGCGGTTGCTCGTTGCTGCCGCCTTGAATCGCCGTGGAAACGGCAGGCCGGTTTCCAACATGCGTCTGGACACTGAGCACCGGTTGGAAATTGCCACATTCTTTCGTTGGTGAACACTGTTTCTGAAGTCGGGCAAAATCAAGAAAGTTCCAAGGGCACACCCCATGTTGAAAAAACTGACATCTATGTTCGGGCTCCATGAGGGTCGTCCGCCTCAGGGACTGCGGTTGACCACCGCGCTGCTGGCACTGGTGGCCGCATTGTTGGCCAGTGGTTCCGTTCAGGGCGGCATCATCTTCACGGACGGCTTCGAGGACGGGAAAAAATTTGCCGACCCGACTGGCTACGGCGGGCGTCTGGCCACCATCGTTTCGTCCGGCGCCAGAACGGGAACGAACGCTCTGGTGTTCGACACGAAAGAAGGCGCCATTTACACGCTCCCGGACGTCTATCAGCAAGGCACCTACACTGTTTCCTATTACGTCCGGCGAGAGACGGCTCTCGCTGCGCACAATGGCTTTCTGACCTACGGGATCACGGGGTTACAGGCAGGTCCCCCCGTCCTTGGCGACGTGTATCTGGAGGAGCCGGGATTGCCGCTCAACCAGTATAAATTCATCACATTTCAAGCGACGATCGCAGCGGGAAACCCGGCTCTGGGCAATAATGTTCAGTTGATGATGGATCAGTCGAGATTGATTACTACCCCCGGGGTCCACCAGCTCCGATTGGATGACTTGACGATCGATTTCGTCCCTCTCGGTGCTGCTGCAGTCCCGGAACCAGCCTCAGTGGCCGTCTCAGGTCTCGGAGCACTGGTAATGGCCTGGCGGGCCCGCCGCAGGAGCAAGGCAAACGCCTGATGCGCGCCTGCGGTGATTGCCTGCGATCCGGGCAGCAATGTCCGGATTCACATCGACCGCACGCCGTTCATAATCGAAACCATGCGTGTGAACGGAAACCGGGGCTTCCACAACAATTGAAATAGCACACCCCTGAGCGGGCGGGCGGAAGCCCGACGCTGGCCGAGAGAGGAGAGGGTGGAAAGTAGAGAGTAGGTGGGAACGCGGAACTAAGAACGGATCAGCGGGTGGGCGGAAGCCCCCGGTTGCGATACGCACCCTCCTGCGTGCGGCGACAGTATCGCGGCACTGGCTCCTTTACCCGCAGGCTACCGCC
>JBEAUF010000160.1:0-7036 GCA_041161565.1 Planctomycetota bacterium
GGTGCGGAGGACGCAACCGGGGGCTTCTGCCTGCCCGCTCGGGGGTGGGCAATTCGCATGGGGTTGGAATTACGGGCCGACGCGGATGATGCGGTCTCCGAGGAGGACCTGGCCGTTGGGGTTGCCGGCGCGGACCTGGAGGCGGTGGGTGCCGGGGGTGGTCAGGGTTTTCAGGCTGGCTTTCCAGAGGTGCGGGCAGACCATGGGGGATGCGAGTTTGCGCCAGGGGAGGCGGTCCTTGATGGGTTGTTCTTCATCGAAGAGCGACTGGAAGATGGGATCGGTTTCGCCTTCGGTTTTCACCATGGTCTGCCATTCGCCCTCGTTGACTCGCCATTCAACAACCGCTCCGGGGATGGCGTTGAACACATTGGCCCGGAATTCCTGATCGCTGCCCGGAGCGATTTGTTCGGGGGCGGTGATGCGGATTTGTTCATCGGCACCGCGGCGAGCGGCTTTGTAATCCAGCATGTATTTGCTGCCGTCGAAATGCATGACGGTGTAGCCGTTGGGGGTTCCGTCGGCGCACATGGTGTGGGGGATGCCGTGTTCGTCCGGTTTTCCGGACCACCAGGCACCGCAGACGGTGACGTTGATGATGTGGTGGTGCGGGCGTTGTCCTTTCCAGCCTTCGCCGGGGCCCATCAGGACGTGTTCGTGGTGGTGTGTGTGTCCGGCGAGGGAAATGCAGTGTTCGCGGGTTTCGAGGATTCTGAGCAGTCGTTCGCGGCGAGGTTCGATCCAGGGGGTGGACTTGACGAGCGGGATGTGCATCATGGCCACTACCAGTCGGTCCTGGGGGACGTGCTTCAGATCATTTTCGATGAAGGTCAGCTGGTCTTCGCTGAGTCCTGTGCGATACATTTTGCGGTCACCATCGCGCATCCAGTGCACGTCGTCGACGGCGATGAAATGCACCGGACCGTAGTCGAAGGAGTAGTACGGGGGGCCGTAGACGCGTTCCCAGGTTTCGTCGCTGAGTTCGTCGTCTTCGGAAGCGTAGTTGATGTCGTGGTTACCGAGGACGTTGTACCAGGGCACGCCGATGTGGCTGATGGTGCGATTGAAGCTGTCAAACAGACTCAGATCGTCAAACAGCACATCTCCCAGCGTGACACCGAAGGCCGCCTTGACGCCGGCCAGCTCTTCGACGACGTCGTGGGCGATGTAGTCGATTTCCTGCTGGTTACGCGGCTGGGTGTCTCCGAAGAAGATCACATCGAATGCGGCCGGCTCGGTGACCGCCGTCAGCGGGAAATCGATGGAAGCCGGGAGCGGCCCCGTGGGAGGGACTCCGGGGAAATCCTGGGCGGGCGATCCTTTGGGTTTGTGGATGTAGTAGAAGCGGGAAAGGTTCAGTTCGTCGATCACCGGGCGATAGCCGGATGGTTTAATGACGAAGATGATCGTGTCGTCGTCCACTGGCAGGACATAGCGGCCTTGTGCATCGGTAACGGTGACTTCGCGGCCATTGGAGACGCGAACGCCGGCGAGTCCCTGTTCGTCGGTGTCTCGCTGGCGATTCTGATTGGCATCGACGTAGACGATGCCGGTGGCGTCTTCAGCGAGGGAGCTGTGGGCGAGGCCGGGGCACAGCAGGATGAGCCAGGCGGAGAGTTGCAGCAGGGACAGACCGGAGCTGGAGGTGCGGGGTGCAGGAGTGGGGCAGGGCGACATTGGTGGACCTTGTGCGGCTTGGGTGGGAGTGATGTTCAGCGTGGACGGAGCCGAGGGCCGTTAGTAGTGTGGCGGGCGTTCGGCGGCCGGGTCGCGGCGTTCCGGACCTTCGGTCATTGACTGAAATTCCTGTTCAAGTCGTGTGAAGCGTGATTCAAATTCCTGGATTCGGCGAAGAAAGGCCAGCAGAGACTGGTTGAGCGCGTCGAGGTCGTGCTGGAGGTGGGCGATGGCGGATTCCATGCGTTCGAGGCGTTGTTCGTGGTCTGCTGAGTTCTGTGCGGCTGACATTCCCGGGATCCTTCTGTTTTTTCCCGCTGTCCCGGGACTTGCTTCAGTCCCCGCGGCCCCGTAAAAACCGGCTCAGGTTTCACGCCCCACCAGACAACAGGGGCGTTTTCTCTCACGAATCAGGATTCAACGCAACCATGCAGCCCGATGAAAAAGCTCGCGAACTGGGAGTCTGTTTCGAACCGCTCACACCCGGCTACCTGAACCTCTGTGTTCGTTCCGGGAACCAGCTGATCACATCGGGTCACGTGAGTGATCTGAAGGGTGTTCTGGGCAAGGGGCTGACGGTTGAGCAGGGCTACGCGGCTGCTCAGGATTGTGCTCGCAAGATTCTGCGATCCGTGTTCAACACGCACGGCACGCTGAACGGTCTGAAAGTGGTCAAGGTGCTGGGCTGCGTGTATTCGGCTCCGGAGTTCACTGACCAGCATCTGGTGATCAACGGCTGCAGTGATCTGCTGCACGAGATTTTCGGGAAGACCGGCGACGGGTACCATGCCCGCAGCGCGCTGGGCTTTGCCGCTCTGCCGACGGGTGCAGCGGTCGAGGTGGAAGCGATTTTTGAAGTGAAGGCAAGCTGAGTGGCTGGTCGGAAGAAGCAGCGGGGTGGCCGTCCGGACCGCAATGGCGGAGTTCGGGGCCACATTCGGCGAAGCGTGGCAGCGGGCGGTGTGGCGGGCGGTGTGGCGGGCGACGTCACAGCAGCGGACTCGGAAGCACTGTGGTTTCAGCTGCGTCAGAACCCTGCGGGATTGTGGGGTTTGGGGTTATCGGTGCTGCAGCTGATTGGTCACGCTGCCTGGCTGTCGCTGGTGGTTGCGTTGTCGGGGACTGCGGAGGCGGCGGAGCTGGACGCATCGTCGCCGCTGGCGTGGCTGATCGTGGGCCTGCTGGGTGGCAGTCTGCTGCTGACGGGTGTGTCGCTGTTTGTGTGTTTGTTTTATGGAATGCGAAAAACGCCAAGAGCCCCGGCGATTGTCGGGGCTGCGATGGCGTTTTTTGTGGGTGTTCTGGTATCTGCCGCGGTGTTCCTGCAGGGGCTGCGTTCGATGGCAGGCCCCTGAGGATTTTGGGTCCGGTTACTTCATGGCAGCGCGGGCTTCTTTTTCCTTGCGGCGGCGTTCGAGGATTTCCGGCTGGAGTCCGCGAGGTACCTGGCGGTAGGCGAGGAATTCCATGGTGAAGGTGCCTTTGCCCTGGGTCATGGAGCGGAGTTCGTTGGCGTAGTCGAACATGCTGGAGAGCGGGGCTTCTGCGATGATGACGCAGATACCGCCGTTGACTTCGGAGCCGGTGACGAGTCCGCGTTTGCTGGAGAGGTGTCCGGTGATCTGTCCCTGGAACTCTTCCGGAACTTCGATTTCGAGTTTCATGAAGGGTTCCTGGAGTGCGACGTCGGCTTTGCGGAGAGTTTCACGCATGCAGCCGAGTGCGCAGATCTTGAAGGCCATTTCGGACGAGTCGACGTCGTGGTAGCTGCCGTCCTGCAGACGCATTTTGACGTTCACGACTTCGTATTCGCCGAGCGGGCCTTTTTTGAGTCCTTCTTCGAAGCCGTCGTCGCAGGCGGGGATGTATTCGCGGGGAATGCGTCCGCCGGTGACTTCATCGGAGAATTCGTAGTGGACTTCGGAAGTTTCGGGGAGTGGTTCGAGGATGCCTTTGACGTGGGCGTACTGACCGGAACCACCGGACTGTTTCTTGTGTTTGTAGTCGAATTCGACGGCTTTTGTGGGGGTTTCGCGGTAGGCGACGCGGGGTTCGCCGACGACGCATTCGCACTTGTATTCGCGTTTGATGCGTTCGACGTAGATTTCCAGGTGGAGCTGTCCCATGCCGGCGATGAGGGTTTGTCCGGTTTCTTCGTCGGTCATGACTCGGAACGTGGGGTCTTCACGGCGGAAGCGTTCGAGAGCTTTGGAGAGTTTGTCGGCATCGTCGCGTTTTTTGGGTTCGATGGAGAGCCGGATGACGGCATCGGCGACGAAGATATTTTCGAGCGACACATTGAGGCCTTCGGCGGTGAAGGTATCACCGGAGGCGCAGTCGACGCCGACGAGAGCGATGATGTCGCCGGCTTCGGCGCCGTCGATATCTTCGCGTTCATTGGCGTGCATGCGGACGAGTCGACCGAAACGCACGGACTTGCCGGTACGGGCGTTGGTGTAGGACTGGCCCTTGATGATCTTACCCTGATAGATGCGGGTGTAGGTGAGCTGTCCGAAGCTTTCGACGACGGTTTTGAACGCCATGCAGACGAGCGGAGCGTCGTTGGAGTCGCTGAGGAGGAATCTGGGGTGTTGACCGTCTTCGCCGACGGGTTTGCTGTTGTCGATGGCGAATTTCTGTCGGTCTGGTGGTGAGGGGAGGTAGCGGACGACGGCGTCGAGTGCTTCCTGGACGCCTTTGTCCTTGTAGGCGGTGCCCATGAGCACGGGAGTGATCTGCTGGGCGATGGTGGCCTTGCGGATGACGGCGCGAATTTGTTCGATGGAGACTTCGGCTTCTTCGAGCAGAGCGGCCATCAGGTCGTCGTCGTGAAGTGAGAGTTCTTCGAGCATGTGGCGCCGGGCTTCGTCGGCGGCTTCGCGGTATTCTTCCGGGATGGGTTTGCGGAGGATGTCTTCGCCTTTGTCGCCTTCGAAGTACACAGCTTCCATGCGGACGAGGTCAATGACTCCCTGGAAGCTGGATTCGCGGCCCATGGGGACCTGGAGCGGGACGGCGTTGCATTTGAGTTTTTCCTTCATCATGGCGACGACCTTTTCGGGGTTGGCGCCGATGCGGTCCATTTTGTTGATGAAGGCGATGCGGGGTACGCCGTAGCGGCGCATCTGACGGTCGACGGTGAGCGACTGGCTTTGTACGCCGCCGACGGCGCAGAGCACGAGGATGGCCCCGTCGAGCACTCGCAGGCTGCGTTCGACTTCGACGGTGAAGTCCACGTGTCCTGGGGTGTCGATGATGTTGATGGGGTGCCTGTTGCCGAGTTCAGTGTCGTCCCATTCGACGCGTGTGGAGGCGGAGGTGATGGTGATGCCGCGTTCGCGTTCGAGGTCCATGTGGTCCATGGTAGCGCCGCCGTCGCCACCTTTCACTTCGCGGATTTTGTGGATGCGCCCGCAGTAGAACAGGATGCGTTCGGTGAGCGTTGTCTTGCCTGAGTCAATGTGCGCGGAAATGCCAATGTTACGAAGCAGTTTAATGTCCATGATTGAACGACAGACCTCTGAAGGAAAAACGGGAGAGACGGGCCGACAAAAACACCGTGGGCGCAAACCGGGGTCAAAACCGAACGCGGGATGCTACCTGCAACTCCTCATTTCCGAAAGGGAAACTCAGGGGATTTCAAGGAAACCCGCGCTGTTTCCTGAGGCGGGAATGCCGTGAAATCCGCTGCATGCCGCAAAAACGACTGCCATGGACACCGTTTCCGGCCTCGCGTCGCAGGAAACACCGGGATTGCCCCACCGAGCTGTTGGCCGGGAACCGGGTTCGTTGAGCTGGCGGTGTGCGTGACGTGCGAAGGCTGGGGGTTTTGTGCTGAAAATGCAGCCCTCAATCGCGGAAAGTGCTGGACACGGCCCGGATTGCGGGTTCCTGAGCATCCTGGCGGTGTGCGGCCGGGCTTCCAGGAACAGAAACACGGGGGTCCGCATTTCCCGAAGTCCTGTCGACGGCAGAGCACCAACTGTCTAACATACGGCTGCAACCAGCCGGGGACTCCTGCGCATTACTCCTTCCAGGGCAGCATGTGGATGGGTTTGGAAAATCGCGAATATCTGCGGGAAGATTTCCAGCAGCCGTCTGACTGGCGTCCGTCCCGCGGGCCGCTCGCTGCCACCACCCAGCTGATTCTGATCATGGTGGCCGTCTACATCCTGCAGCTGGCATCCATCCGGCCGCTGGAACGCAGCTCTGTCGTGGAGAGCTGGCTGCAGCTCGACCTGAAACCGCTCCTGCAACAGGGTCAGATCTGGCGACTGCTCACATACGCCTTCTGTCACAACCGTGGAAATCTGCTGCATCTGGTGGTGAACGCGATGACGCTGCACTTCACCGGGCAGCTGCTGCAGAGCGTGCTTCCGCGGCGCGAGTTTTTCTGGTTTTACCTGTCGGCCGCCACATTTGCCGGGATCGCATCGGCGGTCTTCTGCTGGTTCCTGGCCCCGAACACCACTGTCATCGGTGCTTCAGGCGCTGTGCTCGCGGCACTCACTCTGGCCACCCTGTACTTCCCTCGCCAGCAGGTGCTGCTGATGGGCCTGCTCCCACTGCAGATGCGCTGGCTGCTGGCCCTGTACATTGCCTGGGATTTGTTTCCGATGCTGTCCGGCGGCTGGCGTTCCAGCAGTACGGCGCATATTGCGCACCTGGGCGGAGTGGCGTTTGGGGCGCTGTACTTCCGTCGTCACATGAGTTTTTCGCGGTGGTGGGACAGTCTGCGGGGACGGATCCGCCGACGCAACAGCGGCAACCTGCGAATCTACGCACCCTCCAGCCCCCCCGAATCCCGGCTCGATGATCAGGTCGATAAGATCCTGCAGAAAATCACCGAACACGGCGAAGCAAGCCTCACACCGCGCGAACGCAATATCCTGACCCAGGCCAGCAGGCAGCTGAGAAAGCAGCGTGGCGGGGAGTAGGGGTTGTTTGTTGTTTGTTGTTTGTTGTCCGTTGTTCGTTGTCCGTTGTTCGTTGTTCGTTGTTGGCGTGGTGACCGTCATGGTTTTTGAGGGGGCAGCGGGGGGCTGCTGTGTTTGCGGCTTGAGGCGGGGGCAGTGCGGTGATTGGGCGATGTGGCGCTGGGTGCGCATGAGCCGCCTGGCGGGAGCCCGCGGGTAAAGGGTCCTGCGACGCACTGCTGGCGCTGCAGGCAGCGCGCACCAAGGTGCGGGATCGCAACCGGGGGCTTCCGCCCGCTGCGCGAGAGAGTAGAGGGTAGAAAGTGGAGAGTAGAGGGAAATGAGAAGTGAGAAGTGAGAAAACGCGCTGAGCCGCCTGGCGGCAGCCTGCGGGTAAAGGGTGCTGCGCGGGATCAGGGAGCGTGGACAGGAGAAGTGAGAAG
>JBEAUF010000178.1:0-3756 GCA_041161565.1 Planctomycetota bacterium
GACCCTTGCTGCGTGGGTTATTTGAGTCCCCGGCGAATAAGCAGAGCGTCCACCTGGGGATCACGGCCGCTGTAGGCGCGCCAGGATTCCATCGGTTCGCGACTGCTGCCGCGTGAGAGAATTTCGGCGCGGAAGCGGGCACCGTTTTCCGGAGTGCAGCCACCGGCAGCCTGCATCTGAGCAAACGCGTCGGCAGCCAGCACTTCGCTCCAGAGGTAGGCATAGTAGCTGGACGAATACCCACCGGACCAGATGTGGGCGAAGTAGGCACTGCGGTAGCGGGGCGGCACGGGGAGGTTGGCGATGCCGTATTTTTCGAGGGCCGACTGTTCGAAGGCTTCGACGTCGGTTGGGATCTGGTCGGGAGTCAGGCAGTGCCATTCGAGATCGAGCAGGGCTGCGGCGAGGTATTCGAGGGTATCGAAGCCCTGGTTGAAGCGGCTGGCGCGGATGACGCGGTCGAGCAGTTCGGTGGGTATGGGTTCGCCGGTTTTGTGGTGTCGGGCGTAGTTAGCGAGGATCTGTGGCTGGATGGCCCAGTCTTCCTGGAAGGTGGACGGGAATTCGACGAAGTCGCGGGGCGTATTGGTGCCGGCGACGGAGGGGTAGGTGACGTCAGAGAACAGGCCGTGGAGACCGTGTCCCATTTCGTGGAACAGCGTGACCACGTTGTCGAAGCTGACGAGCGTTGGTTCGCCGGGAGCGGGTTTGGGGATGTTGAGGGTGTTAACGATGACGGGGCGTTCGTTGAGGAGTCCGGACTGGTCGACAAAGCTGCTCATCCACGCTCCGCCGCGTTTGGTTTCGCGGCGGAAGGGGTCGAAGAAGAACAGGCCAATCTGTCGGCCATCCTGTTCGAACACATCAAAGACTCGCACATCCGGATGAAACACGGGCAGATCGCGGCGTTCCTTAAAGGTCACTCCGTGCAGCTGCTGCATGGTGTGGAAGACGCCGTTTCGGAGAACGGATTCGAGTTCGAAGTAGGGTTTGACGAGCGATTCATCGACGTCGAAGCGGGCTTTGCGAACTTTTTCCGCGTAGTACTCCCAGTCCCACGGTGCGAGTTCATGGCTGGCGCCGGATGTGCGGATCATTTCGTTGAGTGCTGTGGCTTCTTCGTTGACTTTCGCGAGCACTCCGGGGATGAGATCGGTGAGCATTTTTCGGGCGGCGTCGGGGTTACCGGCCATTTGGTTCTGGAGCTTCCATGCGGAGTGGCTGGAGAAGCCGAGCAGGGTGGCGCGTGCGGCGCGGAGTTTTGCAAGTTGCAGGACGAGCGGACGATTGTCGAGGCCGTTGCTGCGACCGAGCCCGCGGAAGGCGGAGGCTTCCCAGAGCCGCTGTCGGAGGGCGCGATTATTGAGGGAAGTCAGGAGCGGAACGCGGGTGGTGTTGGTGATTTCGAGGATGTATTTGCCTTCGAGACCTCTGGCTTTGGCGGCTTCGGCAGCGGCGGCGATGTCACCGGGGGAGAGGCCGTCGAGTTCGGCGGCGGAGTCGACGACCACGGCGCGTTCCTTCATCAGCGCCAGCAGATGCTCTTCGAACTGCGTTTCCAGCTTTGAAATTTCTTCGTTCAGGCTGCGAATGCGGGCCTGCTGGGCGGCATCGAGTCTGGCACCGGCGCGGACGAAGGTTTCGTAGTGCTGGCGGAGGACTTCGGATTGTTCGGTGTTGAGTTTGAGGCTGTCGCGGCGGTCCCAGAGTGCCTGGATGCGGGCAAACAGTTGGGGGTTGAGCAGGATGTTGTCGGCGTGAGCAGCCTGGAGCGGGGCGAGTTCGGTTTCGATCTGCTGCAGGACTTCGGTTTTATGGGAGGAGGTGAGGTTGGAGAACACGTTGCGGACGCGAGTGAGCATCTGTCCGGTTTTTTCGAACTGATCGATCGTGTTTTCGAAAGTGGGGGCGGCGGTTTGTGCGGTGATCTGGTCGATCTCAGCCAGCTGCTGTTGCATGGCCTGCAGGAAGGCCGGTCGAAAGTGTTCGTCCCTGATCAGGTCGAACTGTGGCGATTGAAACGGCAGGGAACTGGGGGTGCTGAATGGGTTATCAGCGGCAGCGGCAGTTGCGGTGGCGGGAGTCACGGGGTCACGGCCCTCGGCGGAGGAATGCAGGGAAACGGCAGCAGCCAGTGCCAGCGGCATGGCGGCAACTACGGAATCCAATCGCAGCCTGAACATGGATCGCATCCTGAAATGAACAAGTCGGGGCGGGTTGGTCGCGGGATTCTCGCTTTTCGCCGGGGGAAAGGAAAGTCAGAAACGGTCTGTTTCGCAGAGCGAAACGCGACAATTGCAGGAGCCGTGGGGTTCCTGATAAATTGGCCGGACCAACCGCATCCGTTTTCTCTCCCTGACTCCGCGGCACAGGCCCCCCATGTCCCGACAACTTCTGGCAATGCTGCTGGTGTCTTCCACCGCGGTCGCCTGCAATATCCCCGTGTTCCGCTACGCACTTGAACGCTGGACCGCCGACCCCGTCGAGGTGCTTGTGTTTCATCGGGGGCCGCTGTCAAAGGCGGACCAGCAGCACGTGCAGAACTGGCAGCAGTTGTCCGGAGACCGCAGTCGGGCCAACCTGCAGGTGGTGCTGCAGGACGTATCGGAATTCGAAAACGCCGACGCCGGCGCCGACGCGGCGGCTCGCAGGGACATCTGGCTGGGACTCCCCGAGCCCTCACGGAAGGGACTTCCCTGCGTCGTGGCCCGCTCCCGACACGGCCGCGGACAAATCCTCAATCACTGGATCAGCCCCATCGCCGAAGCCGCTGAACGGCTGGCGGATTCCCCCGCCCGCAGCGAACTCATTCGCCGACTCCAGAAAGGTGATGCCGTCGTCTGGCTGCTCGTGCGGCCACCACAGGCAGAACCCACGAAGACCGCGGCCCTGCGAACTCTGCTCGAAGATCAGTGCCGCAAACTCCCGGACGTGCTCGAACTTCCCGAAGGCATTGGCCTGCCCGGCTCCGAACTCTATTCCGAAATCCCCCTGCTGCTGAAATTCTCCGTGCTGGAACTTGATGGCGGCGACCCACAGGAAGCCTGGCTCGTGCGTCAGCTGTCCGGTGTGCAGCCCGACGCCTGGGCCGCCGGTGAACCGCTCGCGGTCCCCGTCTTCGGCCGCGGACGAGCGCTGGAGGTGATCCCCGCCAGCCGCACCACCAGCGATCTTGTGCATGACCTGACGCAGTTCCTCTGCAGCGCCTGCTCGTGCCAGGTCAAGGAACAAAACCCCGGCTTCGATCTGCTTTTGCATACCAACTGGAACGCCAGCCTGTTCGGTGAAGACGGCGAACTGCCCCCGCCGCCGGAACCGGGAACAAAGGCACAGGACACACGCCCGAAGCTCGTCCCGATCCCGGCGGGGAGAGAAGTGAGAAGTGAGAAGTGAGAAGTGAGAAGTGAGAAGTGAGAAGTGAGAAGTGAGGAGAGGCGCCTTTCGGTCGTTTCAATTCGCGGTGCTGCCACGGCTATTCTCACTTCTAATTTCTAACTTCTCACTTCTGTGACTCATTTCCTGCCTACCAGCAACTGCTGTTCGATTTTCCCGCGGATGATTGGTGTGAATACTGATGGATTCGAGTGGTGCCAGGCAGACGAGGGATGCAAGCGAGTTGGAGGTTGGAAGTGAGAAGTGAGAAGTGAGAAGTGAGAAGTCTAGGGGCGTTTTGTTCCTTGTTCCTTGTTCCTTGTTCCTTGTTCCTTGTTCCTTGTTCCTTGTTCCTTGTTCCTTGTTCCTTGTTCCTTGTTCCTT
>JBEAUF010000187.1:0-8557 GCA_041161565.1 Planctomycetota bacterium
CGGCTCAGCAGGAGCTTCGCCCTCCCGACACTGCGTCTTGCCAGAAAGCCAATGGCACTGGCCGCACTGGCCGATTGACATCGACCGCACGCCTTTGATGATCGAAACTACGCGTGTTAACGGAAAGCAGGTCCTCCAAAGCATCCGAAACACCAGAACGTCAGGGCCATTCGGCGGAAGCCCGCGGTTGCGATTCGCAGGCTGGTGCGTTGGCAGGGGTGTTTACCCGCGGGCTTCCGCGCTGCGGCTCAGTGGTGCTCGGGAGATTGCAGCTCGAGCATTGCATCGGCCAGTCCCCAGCCGATGCGTCCGAGGATCTTAGCTGATCCGAGATAGTGGAACTCGAGGTTTGAGACACCGACGTCGAGGATTTTGCGTTCTCTTTCGGAGAGCTGTGCCGCACGCAGTTCCTGGTAGAGGGTCTGTTCTTCGGGTCCTTTGAGCTGTTGGCGGTTGGCCTGTTCTTTGGCCATCTGCCTGACGGCAGCCTCGTGGCTGCGGGCGGCAGTGAGTTCCTGGTCCCAGTAGATCTCTGTGCGAACGGCGGTGACGGAGCCCTGGAATTCCGGGCGAGCTGCTGGTGCAGCCATGGCGTCGCGAAAGTTCTGATGGATTGCGCGGTATCGCTGCTGGTCGGCGCCATATTCGGCAACCGGACCACCCACGCCGAGTACACCGATAACGAACGGCAGCTGCGGTGTGCGGAGGTCTCGACGGACGTCGTGAATGAGTGTTGTCAGGAGTTTGCTGTATTCGTCGTAACCACCGGGTTTGTCGCGGTTGGGGTAGGTGCTGGAATCGACCATATCGTTCCAGCCCTGGAACCAGACGAATCCGGCGAGTTGATAACCGGAGGTCGGATCATAGTCCGGAATGATTCGTGGCAGATCCGCGAGTACGTGTTGGACGTGTTCGATCATTTGCCGGTAGGCGACGCCGGTGGCGGCAGCTTTTTCCTGTTGAGCCGCATCGATGTCCTTGTTTTGTCTGCGCAGTCCATCGAGCTGGCTTTCGTTGAAGACACAGGGGCCGGCAGAGGGAGGTCTGAAGTCGGTGTTGAGGCTGCGTCCGCCCCATGCTGTCTTGATCAGCAGGATCCTGCCGGGCAGTGCTTTTTGCATGCGGAGTCCGAATGTGAATTCCGGGCCGATTTTGGGGCCATTGGCTGCCGCGCCGAAACCGGCAGTGAGTTTACCGACCTGTTCCTGATCGGCACTGCCGAGGGACGAGATCCAGACACGATCACAGACCACGGGGTTGCCGCCGGCATCCTGCATTTCAGCCAGCAGGGGAACGGTCTGCGGATCCATGGCAAGGTGCGGGAAGGTGGAGACCTTCGCGTGTCCCTGCATGTTGGACTGTCCGGCGAGGATGTAGATGCGCAGAGGTTCAGAGGCGTGGGCGGATGGGAGCAGGAGCAGGCAGATCCAGAGGAGGCGAGAAAGGATTTTCATGGGCTCAATTCGCTGTTTCAGGGCGGTTTGTGGATGGTGTCCCGGTCGGAGCCCC
The DNA here is from genome assembly GCA_041161565.1 of Planctomycetota bacterium. Taxonomy (GTDB): domain Bacteria; phylum Planctomycetota; class Planctomycetia; order Planctomycetales; family Planctomycetaceae; genus SXXK01. The sequence goes on from JBEAUF010000187.1 coordinate 1,510, forward strand.
ATCGTAGTGCCCGGCTGGCGGAAACGAAAGCTTGAGGACTCAGGCTGCCGGTCTGGCTGACAGACGTCTGCGGAGGTTTGCGGAGGGTGCAGAAAAATTTTTCGAGATTTCTGCGCAGCGGCGTTCCGGCCTGCCATTTTCACTGTTATGGGCGGTCGCTGGAGCCTGTTGCGGTGCGGCAGGGGCGAGTGTCAAAAGTGGAGCAAATAACAGGAGTAACCGGATATGTCACTTTCAGAAGTTACCAGCAGGGGTACTGGACCGTTGAATCGAACTGCCGTTGCCCCGGAGTCACTGGAGGAATGTCTGCGGCTGTTGCTGCAGATCTCACACCATCACGAGGCGGTTGCGGTGATTTGTCTTGCAGAGCGTTATCTGGAGGGGATTTTGCTGTCCTCGGCGGAGCATGGAACGGCGGTGAACCGGCTGCGGAATGCGTTGCGGTATTTCGAGGGTGATCTGCCTGGAGCAGCGCATTACGAGGTTCGGCTGTTGCTGACGTGGCTGCGGCGAGTGTCTGCGGCGGAGCCGGTTTGTGAGCCGCGGAGGCGACTGCGTTCGGCGAATGAGCAGTTGGTGTCCGCTCCACTGCGTCCTCGGTCTGCGGTGGCCGGGATTGTGGCTACTGCAATGACGGCTGTGTCGGCAACGACGGGTGAGTGTGTGCCGGCGGAGGCTGGTGAAGTGTGGCAGCCATGGCCGGTGTCCGTATGAGTGCTGCCGGGGTCAGGGCACGGGTATCTGTCTGCCAGTGACATTTGGCGGACGGATCCCCTGTTCTGCGGCGAATACCCCACGTTTCCAATTGATCGCTCGCTGATGGCTCGTAGACTAACGTGCTTCGAAGCCGAAATTATTCACAGCATTTGAGCAGTGAAAGGGAGTGGAGCAGTGGTTGCCGATGCCAGTGAGTCCATTGAGGACAGTTCGTCGCATTCGATCACGATCATGCTCCGCAGAATTCAGCAGGGGGAGCTGGCGGAGGTCGACCGTTTGCTGGAGCGTTTGTACGCGGATACCGAGTTTGGGCGAATGATGCGCACGGCCTATGGTAAACTGGGGTCTGGTGGCGAGCGTCAGGAAGCTGCAGAGGATGTGATGCAGGAAACGATGAAGGAGCTTTTGCGGAGGGCAAGGAGAGGCAAACTGGAAGACCTCGACGGGCGTCAGCGATTGTTCGGACTGCTGCGGTTGATTGTGGCTGAAAAGGCGCGCGATTACCGCCGGGGACAGAACGCGCTCAAACGCGGGGGCAACGAACAGATCATGTCGCTGAACAATCGCTCTGTGGATGACAGCGAATCTCATGCGATGCAGGACTTTCTGGATGATCCGGCTGCTGCCGATGATCGGGAAATGTTTGAAGTGCGTGACCTGTATCTGAAGCTGCTGGAGCGATTGCGGCAGATTGCGCCGAACCCTGAGTTGTGCGGCCGGGTAATTGAAGGCCTGCTGGACGACAGGGGCGAGAGCCGCATCGCAAAGGAAACCGGAATGACTCGGACACAAGTCGGTGACGTGATTCGTCTGATTCGCAGGATTGCGAAGCAGTTGTATGGGCATGAACTGGAGAATCTGAAGAAAGAGTTCCCGGACGAGGACGGGATTTGAAGTGACACGGTAACTGGAGGTTTGTTCAATCAGGATTCACGGGGAATAAACAGCTTCCCTGCCATTCATAAGGAATCGTATGCGTCCGGACCACTTGCTTACTCCGGTTTCAATCGGAGATCTGCGGCTTCAGAACCGAATTGCGATGGCTCCTCTGACCCGCTCACGTGCGGGTGCATCGCGGGTGCCGAATCAGCTGATGGCGGAATACTACAGTCAGCGTGCATCTGCCGGGTTATTGATTGCCGAGGCGACGGTGGTGACTCCGGATGGCGTTGGATTCGCGGACACGCCGGGAATTTATTCTCAGGAGATGTCTGACGCGTGGAAGTTGAGTGTGGATGCGGTGCACGCCCGCGGGGGCCGGATCTTTCTGCAGCTGTGGCACTGCGGACGTGCTTCGCACAGCGCCTTTTTCGGCGGTCGGCTCCCGGTAGCTCCCTCGGCGATTCCAATTCAGGGTGAAGGAATTTACACGCCTAATGGAAAGCTTCCGTATGAGTCACCGCGGCCGTTGCGGACGGAGGAGATCGGGGAGATTGTGGACCAGTACGGCAGGGGTGCCCGGCTGGCGAGGGCGGCTGGATTTGACGGTGTGGAGATTCATGCGGCGAACGGCTATTTGATTGATCAGTTTTTGCAGTCGAAGACGAATCATCGGACGGACGAGTACGGTGGATCGGTTGAGAACCGGTATCGATTTCTGGGGGAGATTGTGGGAGCGATTGCGGCTGAGTATCCGGTGAACCGAATTGGTGTGCGTTTGTCGCCGAACGGTGTTTTCAACGACATGGGGTCTGTGGATTTTCGTGAGCAGTTCCAGCATGCGGCTGCGGAGCTGAGCGGGGCTGGGATTGGTTATCTGCATGTGATTGACGGGCTGGCGTTTGGTTTTCATCAACTGGGAGACCCCGTCACTCTGAGCGAGGCTCGGCGGTTTTTCCATGGCACTTTGATAGGAAACTGTGGCTACAGTGCGGAGACGGCGGATGCGGCGGTGGCGTGTGGCGATGCGGACCTGATAGCGTTTGGTCGCCCGTTTATCAGCAATCCGGATTTGGTGGAGCGTTTTGATCGCGGTGCGGCGTTGAATCCGGACGCGGGGATGGATGTTTGGTATGCTCCGATTGGTGCGCGAGGCTACACGGATTTTCCAACGCTGTAGCACAGCATTGCATCCGGGCGATCGTGGCTCGGAGGCTGCGGAATGTGGTGGGAATGCAGCACTTTTCAGTTGAGAACTCCCTGCTCCTTCTGGAAATGTGGTTGTTGTTCCAGCGGGCCCCCGGTAATTTTCACGGTCTTCCAAAGCTCTGCCGACCACCGCGTGCGTCATGCACATCGTTCGGCAGCCCTGCCCGCAACGATCCCCGCCGTGAATGTCGTCATGCCTTCGCTCATGCCTCTCGTCGGTCCACGACTGGTGTATCTGTTCTGTGGCCTTGCGTGCATCGGTACTGCAGTGCCGCTGCATGCTCAGGACGCAAACGAATCCGCAGACATCCGGTTCTTCGAAACAAAGATTCGTCCAGTTCTGGTGCAGCACTGCTATGAGTGTCACGCGGCCGACGCAAAGATCGTTCGTGGCAGCCTGCTGCTCGACAGCAAAGCGGGCACCCTGAAGGGCGGGGACAGCGGGCCTGCGATAGTCCCGGGCAGGCCGGAAGACAGTCTGTTGTTTGCCGCGATCAAACATGAATCGCTGGCGATGCCGCCGAAGTCGAGGCTGCCGGACGACGTCATAGCGGATTTCGAAACATGGATTCGTAACGGCGCCGCGGATCCTCGTGAAGCCACCCGACCCGCTCGACTGCAGCCGGTGGACTTCGAAGCTGCAAAGTCTCACTGGGCGTTCCGAAAGATCTCTGATCCCGCCCCACCGCCGGTTCAGAATTCCGCATGGCCTGTCTCCCCGATCGACAACTTTGTGCTGGCAAAGCTGGAGCAGGCTGGTCTTGAGCCTGCGGCTGCTGCGGACAAACGGACGCTGATTCGGCGAGTGACATTTGATCTGATCGGCCTTCCTCCGACGGTTGACGAGGTGCATGCATTCCTTGCGGATGAATCCCCGGACGCCTTTGCGAAAGTGGTGGATCGACTGCTGGCATCTCCCCATTACGGCGAGCGCTGGGGGCGACACTGGCTTGATCTGGTGCGTTACGCGACCAGTAATGGTGCGGATGAGAACCATGAGTTGCCGAATGCGTGGCGTTATCGTGACTGGGTGGTGCGGATGCTGAATCGCGATTTGCCGCTTGATCAGTTCATCGTGCAGCAGCTGGCCGGGGATTTGCTGCCGGTACCGGCGGACGAGCAGGAGGCTGGGGATTTGCTGACGGCAACGGGTCTGCTGGTGCTGGGCCCAAAGATGCTGGCGGAGCAGGACAAGGACAAGATGACGATCGACATTGTGGACGAGCAGATTGACACGGTGAGTCGCACGATGCTGGGGCTTACCATCAGCTGTGCGAGGTGTCATGACCACAAGTTCGATCCAATTTCCGCGCGTGATTATTATTCTCTGGCGGGCATTTTTTACAGTACTCGATCGATGGCGGATCGAGCGTTTGTGTCGAAGTGGATGGAGCGTCCGCTGCCGTCGCGGGCGATTGCTGCGGAGCGGACGCAGCATCAGGCGAAGATCGACGCGGCGCGATCCGAGCTGGCTCAGCTGCCGTCCGACAACGCTGAGGCCATCAAACAAAAGAAAGCCGCCATTGAGCAGCTTGAAAAGGACATGCCTCAGTTTGTGCATGTGATGGCCACGGAAGAAGGTGAAATGCGGAATCTCCCGGTGCATCTCCGCGGCAATCATCTGAAGCCGGGACCAGATCTGATCGACCGCGGCATGCCTGCGATCCTCACCAGCGTCTTACCGGCTCCTGCAATTCCCGCGGACCAGAGTGGCCGGCTGCAGCTGGCTCAGTGGTTGGTATCCAGAGAGCACCCTCTGACTTCCCGGGTGATGGCCAACCGCATTTGGATGTGGCATTTCGGAAAACCTCTGATGCCTGGCCCTTCAAACTGGGGACTCAAAGGGGAATCGCCATCCCATCCGGAACTGCTCGACTGGCTGGCCCAGGAGCTGCAGCGCAACAACTGGTCGCTCAAGGCCATGCATCGCACAATCCTGCTTTCTTCAACGTGGCGAATGAGCAGTCAGGTTCGAAGGGACTATGCAGAGCGTGATCCGGAGAACGTGTTGTTGTGGCGACAGCATCGGCGTCGTCTGGAAGCGGAGCCGGTGCGGGATTCCATTCTGTTTGTCGGCGGGGGGCTGGATCTGAGCCTTGGTGGCATGGTGGGCGATGTCAACACAAATCGCCGCGCGATTTACCTGCCGGTGAATCGGGCAGCATTTTACGAGATGTTTTCCACCTTTGATTATGTCGAAACCGCTAATCACATCGAACAGCGACCGGTGACAACAGTGCCCAATCAGGCCCTGTACCTGATGAACAGCGCAGTTGTTCATGAGCAGTGTCGGCGGCTGATCGAACAGCTGCCGACGACCGACCCCACGGTGCCGCCGGGGGACCTGGGGCCTGTGGTGTCAGACCTGTTCGAGCGGTTGTATGGTCGTCTGCCGGATACTGCAGAGATTGCCCGCTGCCTTGATTTTCTCCAGCGCACCGAAGCCGCATCGTCTGACATTGCGGACGCTCGTGAACGTCGCCTGCAGGCATGGTCTGCGTTGTGTCGCACACTGGTGGCCGGAAATGAGTTTATTTTCGTGGAGTAGAACATGGGAATCGCGATGACGGGGCCATCCAGCAGTCGGCGACAGCTGCTGCAGCGTTGCGGGGCCGGCTTCGGTGCTCTGGCGCTGCATGACCTGCTGCTGCGTACGGCGGTGGCCGATCAGTCCGCCAGCGCGCCTCGCAACCCGCTTGTCAGCCATGCAGGGCATTTTCCCGCTCGGGCGAAGCGCGTCATTTTTCTGTTCATGCATGGCGGTCCGTCGCATGTTGACACATTTGATTACAAGCCGGAGCTGATCCGGCTCAACGGCCAGCCACTGCCGATTGAAAAGCCGCGAATTCAGTTCGCCCAGACCGGGAATCTGCTGCAAAGTCCCTGGAAGTTTCGGAAGTACGGTGAAAGCGGGGCGTGGGTCAGTGACCTGTTTCCGTACGTGGGAGAGTGTGTAGATGACATCACCTTCATCAAATCGCTCCACGGTTCCAACGAAGCGCACGGTGGCGCGTTGCTGAAAATCAATACGGGATCGGACACATTTGTGCGTCCCAGCATGGGGGCGTGGATCAGTTATGGTCTGGGTACTGAGAATGAAAGTCTGCCGAGCTTTGTGACGATCAATCCGACTTTGGGGCATGGAGGAGTTCGTAACTTTGGATCTGCCTTCCTGCCACCGATTCATCAGGCCACGCGGATTGCGACGTCGCGTCATGAGGGCAGGACGAGGGCTGAGATTCAAAACCTCACGCACCCGCAGTCCAAACGCGAGGTCCAGCAGCTGCAGCTTGAGCTGCTCAGAGATCTGAATCGCCATCGGCAGGGCAGCGTGAATTCCGGAGTGCCTGGCGGCGATCCGATCGCTGCTGCAGTTGACGTCGAGTTGAACGCCAGGGTTGATTCGTTTGAGCTGGCGTTTCGAATGCAGACTGAGGCGCCGGAGATTTTCGATCTGTCGGGTGAAACTGAAGCGACTCGGAAGATGTACGGTATTGACGAGGAGCCAACCAGCAATTTTGGTACGCAGTGCCTGCTGGCGCGACGCCTGTCGGAATCCGGTGTGCGATTCGTACAGGTTTCGCATGCCTACTGGGACCAGCACTCTGAACTGAAAGAAGAGCATTCGCGGCTGGCGAAAGAGGTCGACAAACCGATTGCCGGTCTGTTGCGGGATCTCAGGCAGCGTGGACTTCTGGAGGATACGCTGCTGATGTGGGGGGCCGAGTTTGGTCGAACACCGACAGCTCAGGGCAGCAACGGCCGCGATCACAATCCACATGCGTTCACATACTGGATGGCCGGTGGTGGTGTGAAATCCGGATTCAGTTTTGGTGAATCGGACGACTTCGGTTTTTATGCGGCCAGAGACAAGGTGCATGTACATGATTTGCACGCCACCATTCTGCATCTGCTGGGACTGGACCACGAACAACTGACTTTCCAATACGGCGGCCGTAATTTTCGCCTGACGGATGTGGATGGGCATGTGGTAGAGCAGATTCTTGCGTGAGCGGCGGACAGGTGCGTTTTCCACCACAGAGGACACAGGGTTTCGCAGAGGGCCGATAGAATTCAGCAAAATTATCACCGGGCCCGGCAGGAAGCCTGAGTCTGAGATTGCAGCTCAGCGGATGGTGCGCCGGGGTAAGCGCGCAGAGTGTTGCAGCGTGCGGTGGCGGGCAAGTTTTGGAGCGGAATCCGCACGGTCTGCCTGGACCTCGGGGGCGATGGGGTATTGGGG
>JBEAUF010000197.1:0-5783 GCA_041161565.1 Planctomycetota bacterium
CCCCAATACCACCGCCCCGCCGCCATGCCACCACGTCGTTTCTGCCATCCTTCCGCCTTTGGTCCTGCCCTGATCCGGCTGCTGGCCTGTGCTGCGGTGGTGCTGCTGCAGACTTCCCCCGTGTTCGCCCAGACGCCACAGGCCGTGTTCACGGACGCCGACTTTGAAACTCAGATTCGCCCGCTGCTGGCGGGACGCTGCGTCAGTTGTCACGGAGAACGGCGTCAGGAGGGCGGCCTGCGGCTGGACACACACGAACACCTGCTGCGTGGCGGTGACAGTGGCCCGGCTGTGGTGCCTGCCGATTCCGACCAGAGTCTGCTGATGCTGGCTGTGCGTCGTGAAGGTCCCGAAATGCCGCCGGACAAAAGTCTCAGCGAACAGGAGATTCGTCACCTGCAGCGCTGGATCGATGCCGGTGCCCGCTGGCCCGCTCACTCCCTGCCGCTCCGCGAAGCCGCGCCGACCATTACCGACGAAGACCGCAGCTGGTGGGCCTTCCAGCCCCTGCGTCGCCCGGACGTACCCGATACGGGTGATCAGGCATGGCCGCAAACGCCGATCGACCAGTTTGTCCTGCAGACGCTCAAATCCCGTCAGCTCACTCCGGCACCGCGCGCAGAACCCGATGTGCTCGTGCGACGGCTCTACCTCAACCTCATCGGCCTGCCTCCTTCCCCGGAAGACCTCAGCCGCTTTGCCGCTCAGGTGTCAGCGGTTGGTTTTCAAGCCGCCTGGCAGCAGCTCATCGACCAGCTGCTCGCGGATCCCGGCTACGGCGAACACTGGGCACGCTTCTGGCTGGACCTCGTGCGGTACGCCGAATCTGATGGCTGGAACCAGGATGCTCACCGGCCCCACATCTGGCGTTACCGGGAGTACGTGATCAACGCCTTCAACAGCGATCGCGCGTGGCCTGATTTTGTGCGTGAGCAGCTGGCGGGTGACGAGATTCCCAATGCCACTCCGGAACAGCTGGCCGCTGCCGGCTTTCTGCGACTGGGGATTTACGAATACAACCAGCGGGATGCTCGGGGGCAGTGGAATGACATCATGAACGAAATGACGGATGTGGCCGGAGACGCCTTTCTGGGTGTCAGCATGGCCTGTGCCCGCTGCCACGACCATAAGTTCGACCCGCTGCTGCAGACGGACTACTTTCGTTTCCGCGCGTTCTTCGAACCCGTAATCTGGCGCGATGACCTCACGTTCTCAACCCCTGCTCAGCAACAGTCCCATGCCGCTCGGCTGCAGGAGTGGGAGGCGGCCACCGCTTCCGTGAGAGCGCAGATTGACGCCCTGATTCTTCCGCTGCACGAGCGTAAATGGCGTTCCACCGTGGACAAGTTTCCGCTGGATATTCAGGCCTGTTTCCACAAGCCGATCGAACAGCGAAATTCGTGGGAACACCAGATGGCCTATCTCGTCTCCCGGCAATTCCTCGAAGAAGGCGGCGGACCGCTCAGCGGCATGAAGAAGGAAGACAAGGAACAGTACGAAGCTCTGCAGAAACAGCTCGCAGCCTTCGACCATCTTCGCCCCCCGCCGCTCGAACCTGTGATGACGGTCACCGATTTTTCCGGCCAGCCGGCTCCCACCTGCATTCCGGATCGCCCGGACGAAGCTCCCGTGGATCCCGGTTTTCCTCGGGTGCTGCAGCCTGCCGACAGCAGTTCCGCGGCCACCATTGAGCCATTGTCAGCGTCATCCGGTCGTCGCACGGCGCTGGCGCGCTGGATCAGCGATGGTGGCAACCCGCTGACCATGCGAGTCATCGTTAATCGGATCTGGCAGCAGCACTTCGGACGGGGGCTCGCGGCAACCACCAGCGACTTCGGAAAACTCGGCCAGCCACCCACCCACCCCGAACTGCTCGACTGGCTCACCGCCGAATTCATCAGCAGCGGATTTCGCTTCAAACATCTTCACCGACTGATTCTCTCGTCAGCCGTCTGGCAGCAGTCGGCCGTGCATCCCGATGCCGAACGGCAGGAAGTCGCCGATCCCGCGGATCAGCTGCTCTGGCGGAGCCGTGTGCGTCGTCTTTCTGCCGAACAAATCCGCGATTCCGTGCTCAGCTGCAGCGGAGAACTTCAGCGAATCAGCGGCGGTCCCAGTGTTGCTGCCTACCAGCCCCGGCGGTCCGTTTACATCCGCTTCACCCGCAACACTCCTGATCCCTTTCTGGGTGCCTTCGACATGGCGAACGGGCTGCAGAGCGTTCCGGAGCGAGACGCCACAACCACGCCGCTCCAGTCCCTGTTGCTGATCAACGGCCCATGGCCGCTCGAACGCGCCGCCCGGTTTGCGGCCCGCGTCGAAAAACAGTATTCGACTCTGCCGGAACAGGCCAGTGCCGCCATGCAGCTGGCCTGGGGCCGCAAGCCCACGTCCGCCGAACTTGCGGCTGCCACAGAATTTCTCAGTTCCTTCCCAACACCTGCCGCTGTCCCCGCGACGCCGGCCGGGGCCACCGCAGCCGGGGCCGATGCGACTGCAGCCAGTCAACCCGCAGCGACCGCGAATCGCCCGCTGCAGGATTTCTGTCACGTGCTGTTGAATTCCAGCGAGTTTCTGTACGTGGAGTAATACCGGTGCTGACTGCTCAGTATCATCGTCGCCAGTTACTGCAGTCGTCGGGGCTGGGTTTCGGCGCCCTGGCTCTGAACCTGCTGGAACGCGAAGCGCGTGCAGCCGGGCCGCGTGAGGGCTCGGCCATCGCCCATCACCGTCCCCGCGCCAAAAGTGTCATCTGGTGCTTTCCTGAAGGCGGCCCCAGCCATCTGGACCTGCTGGATCCCAAACCCCTGCTGAATCAGCTCGCCGGCCAGCCGCTCCCCGCCAGCTTCCGTGAACCCATCACAGCCATGGGTGAAAAAGGGGCACCACTGCTGGCGGCCCCGCGGAAATGGAGACAGCACGGAGACAGTGGCCTGTGGGCTTCGGAATGGATCCCGCACATTGCAGGCTGTCTTGATGACATTGCGGTGATTCGTTCCTGCTGGACCAACGGCATCAATCACGCCGGTGGCGTGTGCCAGATGAACACCTGCATCAACTTCGCCGGCCGGCCTTCGCTGGGAGCATGGGTCAACTACGGCCTGGGCACGGCCAACAGCGACCTGCCCTCCTTCGTGGTGCTCTGCGACAGTGCCGGCCGTCCTGTCAACGGCACTCGCAACTGGGGCAGCGGTTTTATGCCGGCCAGTTTTCAGGGAGTGCAGCTCAGCAGCAGCAGTGAAGAGCCCGTGACCAACCTCAAAACTCCGGCCACAGTCACGCTCGATCAGCAGCAGCGAAAACTGCAGCTTCTGCAGCGATTCAATTCCGAGTATGCGGCTGCCCGGCCCCAGCAGTCGGAGCTGGATGCGCGGCTGCAAAGCTACGAGCTGGCGTTTCGCATGCAGGCTGCCGCTCCGCTGGCCGTGGATCTGGCAGCCGAAACCGCGGCCACTCGCGAACTCTACGGCATGGATCAGAAGGAAACGGAAACCTTCGGCCGCAACTGCCTGCTCGCCCGCAGACTCGTGGAACGTGGCGTGCGGTTTGTTCAGCTCTACCACGGCACCGGCAGCAAATGGGATTCGCACTCGGCCATCGAAGCCAACCATTCACGGCTCTGCCGCGGCATGGACAAACCCGTGGCCGGACTGATCCGCGATCTCAAACAACGCGGACTGCTCGATGAAACGCTCGTCATCTGGGGTGGCGAATTCGGTCGCACGCCGATGAGTGAAAAAGGGAATGGCCGCGATCATAACCCCACCGGCTTTTCAATCTTCATGGCCGGCGGAGGTGTCCGGGGCGGGCAAACGATTGGTGCCACGGATGAGCTGGGGCTGTATGCTGTGGAAGACCGCATGCACGTCCGCGACATCCACGCCTCCATCCTCGGACTGCTCGGACTTGACAACCTCCAACTTACCTGGAATCACCGCGGCCGTCCCGAGCGGCCAACAATTAATGAAGGCACGTTCAATCGAAAACTGATCGGTGGCTGAGCGGCTGCGGCCAGTCGCTGGTAACCCCGAAATCTGACGACTTTCCCACTTGCTCAACCAGCCGCCCGGAGCTCCGCAATGTCCGCAGCCACGAATCTCAGCCCGGTCCCCGGCCCGCACCAGTCGCGTCTGCTGTCCCGTCGTGGACTGCTGCAGGTGGGTGCACTGGGCGGAGTTGGTCTGTCGCTGCCCCGGCTGCTGGCAGCCGACCAGCAAACCGGCTCGGCATCCGCTGATTCCTGTATCGTCATCTTTTTGAACGGCGGCCCCAGCCATCTGGACATGTGGGACATGAAACCCACTGCTCCCGCAGAAATCCGCGGGCCTTTCGCCTCGATTCCCACATCCCTGCCCGGTGTGCATTTCTGCGAATACCTGCCCCAGCTGGCCGGACAAATGCACCACTGCGTGCTGGTGCGGTCCATGAATCACAGCGTCAACAATTCTCACGCCGCTGCTGTCTACGCGGCACTCACCGGACATGATCGCGGAGAACAGGGTGGCGGTGCCCGGCCCAGCGATCATCCGAATATCGGCTCAGTCCTTTCAAAACTCCGTCCGTCCGCACCGACAGCCTTTCCGTATGTCGCGCTGCCATACAAGACCAAAGAAGGGGCCGGCGGACCGCTGCAGCCCGGATTTCTTGGTGGTATTGTGGGGGCCAACCACGACCCGTTCTGGGTCCTTGACGACGCCAATGCCGCGGAATTTCGTGTTCGTGAGCTGGCCCTGCCCGAAGAAGTCTCGTCACCACGCATGGAAGCCCGCACGCGATTGCTGGCAGGACTCGATCATCCCGCCGCCCTCACGCAGACTCCCCGCAGCAGTTCCTACGGAGTCATGACCGATCATCAGCGTCGTGCGTTCGACATGCTCACGTCCGATGCGGCTCAGCAGGCGTTCCGAATTGACCGGGAACCTGCCGCAGTCCGTGATGCGTATGGCAGGAATATTTATGGGCAGAGCACTCTGCTGGCCCGGCGGCTCATCGAAGCCGGCACTCGCGTTGTAACGCTCTCCTGGGCCCCCGATGCCAATGCCACCTGGGATACCCACGGCAATAATTTCAACAAACTCCGCGACACACTGCTGCCCCAGTTCGACCGGGCGGCAGGCAGCCTGATTCGCGAACTGAACGAACGCGGCATGCTGGAACGCACCATCGTCGCAGTGCTCGGCGATTTCGGCCGCACACCCCGCGTGAACGCCAACGCCGGTCGCGATCACTGGAACTCCTGCTACTCCATCCTGCTCGCCGGCGGTGGACTGAAAGGGGGGCTTGTGCATGGTGCCAGCGACCGCATAGGCGCCGTACCCGCCCGCAATCCCACCTCACCGGCCGATATCATCGCTACGCTGTACCACCTGCTGGGAGTGGACCCGCGAATGAACATCCACGACCTCCTCGACCGCCCCCACCTCCTCGTCCCCAGCGGACGCATCATGACTGAACTGCTGGTGTGAATCACAACAGCACTGGCAAATCGCATTGAACAAACCGTGTATGAGCCGCCGAGCGGGGGCGCACCGATCCGCAGGGCGGGAACACATGAGCCGCAGGGCGGCAGCCCGCGGGTAAAGAGCCCTGGCTACGTGCTGCTGACGCCGCGGGAAGGGGCGGGGCACCAGGGTGCCGAATCACAACCGTGGGCTTCCGTCACACATGAGCCGCAGGGCGGGAGCCCGCGGGTAAAGAGCGCTGGCACCGTGCTGCTGACGCCGCGGGAAGGGGCGGGGCACCAGGGTGCCGAATCACAACCGTGGGCTTCCGCCACCATGAGC